>NZ_CFHTCS010000069.1:0-15465 GCF_984369615.1 Martelella sp.
GAAAATACCACAATTTCTGTCGAAGGGGCTATTCGATCTCATCCGTGTCCTTCGGGCGTCGCGGCCGGGCCGGCAGGACGCCGACACCGTAGTGGGACGCCATCATGCCGTAGCTGCGATTGATCTCGGGATCATGAAAGCTGGCGCGGTTGACGCCGGACTTCAGGTTGTCCGGCACGATCAGCCGGGGCACGCCACCGAAGAAGGCGAACATGCGCACATGCGAGCCGATCCAGTCCGGGAGCGTCTGGGTCCAGGTGGCCTCGGCAAACGTGTAGCTCGACGCGCCGAGCACGCCAACGAACAGTTCCGCCTCCCGGACCTCGCCGGTCTTGCGATCGACGATCGGCACCTTCTTTCCGGAATAGTCGACGAAGACCTTGTCGCCGGCGGCGTGTTCCTGGCGCATCGTCGGCGACAGGCGTTGCTCGAAACCGCGAAACAGTTCGCAGAAGCGGCTATAGCCGTAACCGTCGGGATGGACGCTGCGGTATTCCTCCCAGAGGATCAGAAGCGTCACGCCCGGCTTCTTCAGCTCGATCGAAAGCTCAGCCCATTCAGGCTCCTGCCTTCGCCGCTGGCCCTGCTTGACCCCGGCGCGGGCGAAAAGACGATGTTCGAGCGCATCGTCGGTCAGCTCGCCGGGCAAGGGCCAGGCCAAGCCCGCTAGCGCCGCCCGCTTCAGATTGTCCTGCACGGTGCTGCGCGCAACGCCGAGCACCACCGCAATCTCGCGGCTACTTGTTCCGCTTCCGGCAAGCCGGAGCATCTGTCGTAATTGTCTCATGGTCAGCCTTCTCTTCGCCGGCATCAAAATCTCCTCGTGTACCGGGAGGCTTGATGCCAAAGTTGCTGACCCAGGGGGTATCGTTAGAGCCGAAAAACGGCCGACAATTGATTGGAATCGTGGCCGGCTTCAAATCGGAACGGTGGCCGGTAATTGATCGGAATGCCGGCCGGCTTCAGCTCGGAATCCGCAATCGATCACCAAAGTGAGCCGCCCGCCTCCCGAGATGCGGCAGAATTCAACAGGAAGTTGCGGGCCGCTCGGGTCGAAGTCGTCGGCAATCGCCAGTTTCTGACGATCCCAGACAAGCGAGCCCCATGCGAGAACAGCGATCCTCAATCAATCTTCCTCCTCACTGCCGTCATTTTCCTCTGTTTGTCCCATTCGATATTTAACGTCGTAGTTCACAATGTAGTCAATTTCGACATCGCTCAAACCGTAGTGTACAGGGCCAATTTCAAGATCAATTGCATCCGATGCCGGCTTACACGGGGGAAATGAAAATGTCTGAAGCTCAATACGCCCCGTCTTCTTCTGGTTTCTCACCTTGATTGCCGAATTTCTTCGCAGCGAGTCGGACATTTGTTGTCCAAGCACCTCAAGGCGCGTTACTTGTGGTTCCGAAAGTCCCGTTATCTGAGTTGGAAACCGTCCAATCTCTTTAAACCCACAGTGGAACCCATCACCGTGGCATCGCCAGTACCAGTAAAACGCGTTTGAATTCAATATCGATAAAATGCTCCGACGATAGGTATTGTCGACATAGAGCTTCTTAAAATCGGGTGAAACCGTTTCAGCCTCTCCCTCTCTTTTGAAGAGAGGCGCGAAATCGACAGCTTTCACAAAGTTATTTATGATGCGGTGGATGTAGATTGGTGCGGCACCCTTATCGCGCATAAAGTAGTTGATGCTCTTTCCCGTCAGCTTCTTCAGTATGTCAATGGCTAAGGAGCTATCGATTCTCGGTATCCAGGTCACCGACGCGCTTTCAGAGACGTCCAGATAAAACAACCCTTCCATCAAATATTGGCGCTCAGCCGCAAACCATCGCTTATAGGCAGTCGTCTGCATCCGAACTCGTTTGTTTGCCAGACGATTCTCGGCAATTATTATTGCGAGCCGCTGCGCAGCTCCTTCAAAGAGCCGAGCAGGGAAGACATCAAACGACGAAGCCCAAATCGAATCCCGCTTAAACAGAAGCTCCTGGAACGATGAGGTTCGATCCGTACAAATTGCTGAAACAGGGAGAACCAACCCAGATCGACCGTTTGGAGATAGGTCAAAAGATCGCTCTCCGCACATGGCAAAAAGATTGCCGCTCGCTTCCGTTTGGTAGTTTCTAACCGAGTATGCCTTTTTTACCTTGCTGTACTCGACGTAGGGCGGGTTTCCTAGAACTATATCAAAGCCGCCCCGGCTCATGATCCCATGGAACTCTATGAACCAGTGAAACGGCTGATGCGTCTTTACCCACCCGCTCAAGTTGCCTTCAAATTGCTTCTTGACGCCGTAATCAGCAGAAAGGTGGAGATTAAGCGCAGTTTCCAGTGACGCCAATTGTTCTCGAAGTCTTATTTTGTCTTCAAGCGGAACGGGGCCGTCACCCTCTACTTGTCGTTTTCGAAACGCATCAAACGTTTGCTGAAGTTTAGCGGCATTAGCCGTGATTGTTTCCAACGAATTATCAAGATCGAGCTTGCTCGTCAGCGCCTTTTTCACATCGGCATAGGTCGCGTAGCCGACCAGCGTATTGCCGGCGCGGATGTTGAAGTCGATATCCGGCAACGGTTCGATACCGAGGTTTTCCTGCTTCTGATCGGGATCGACCTGGGCAGCAAGCTTGAGGAACAGGCGGAGCTTACAGATCTCGACCGCCTCTTCCATGATATCGACGCCGAAGAGGTTGTTCAGGATGATGCTCTTCAGCGTGAAATAGCGGGCGTTCGGGTGCGCGCCGACTTTTGCCAGTGTGGCTTTGAAGTCTTCGAACTTCTTTGGCGCGTGGCCATCAGCCGAGCGCTCAAGATCGGCAACAAAGGCTTCCATCCGGTCGAGGCACGTCTCGTAGAGCGGTTCGAGGATATTGAGCGCGGCGAACAGGAACGCGCCAGAACCGCAGGTTGGATCGAGAACGGTGACTCCCTCAATCGCGTTCCAGAAGGCGCGCAGCAGATCCGGGCCTTCGCAACGCTCGATCACGTCCTGGGCGAACTGCCGGATGTCGAGATTGAGCGTTATGAGATCGTTGATCTCGCGGACTTCGCCCGCCGCCAGTTTTGCGCGGACTTCTGCATAACGAGTGCGCCGTGCCACGACCTCACGCCAGATTTCCGTCGGCAAGCCGAAGTCGGCCGGCGCCTTCTGGTTCCATTGCGTGCGGGCCGAAACGTCTTCGACGCCAGCCGCGATCTCAGGCGGAAGCGCTTGTACTGCGCCGTGCTTGACGGCGGTGTAGATATAGCGGTCGGGATCGTCGCGCAGATGATCCCAGATCGTCGGTCCACCCGGGTTTTCGAAGGCCACCTTGCACTTGGCCCTTGCGGCGTCGAAGAGGAAAGGGATCACCGTGTTTTTCGAGATGTATTCGGTGATATCCTCCTTCGTGTAGTAGGCCCCCATTTGCTTCTGGTTGATGTATTTCTCGAAAATATAGCCGAGAACGTCCGGATTGATCTCGTTATCGTTGCGCAGCGGGCGCTCGTCGAGATGCCACTGATAGCGGTCGAAATAGGCGAAGATGCGCGTGAAGGCTTCGTCCGGGATCTTGATGTCCGGGCAGCGCTCCTCGATCGGGTGCTTTTCGAAGAGGCCACCGTTCAGATAGGGGATGCGGCCGAGGAGCTTGTCGAGCTCCGGGCTCCGTTCCCTGCCGCCAAGCCCCTCATGGAATAGGCGCAGGAGGAAATAACGATAGAAGGAATAGAATCTGTCTTGGCCATTTTCACGTTGGCAGCGAGCTAGCCTGTCGCGCAAATAATCCCGCTCACCGTTCAGAAAGCCTTTCCGCTGCATGAAATAGATGAACATCAAGCGGTTGAGCATCAGCGAGGCGTACCATTCCTTATCCGCGACCTCGGTGATGCCGCTGATGAAGCCGAGGAAGGCCGTGTGTTCCTTTGTGAACTGATCGTAGAAACGCTTTGTGACGCGCTCGACATCGAAGGCAGCGCGAGCGCGCGCCGTGACATCGACCAGCGTAAGGGTGCTCTCCTCGGCGAGTGAGAACGCAATCGCTTCCAGCTTTTGCAGGAAGCCTCTATTGCCTGATGGGGCATACCAAAAGTGCTCGGGAACCGAGGCGGGCTTGCCGGCCTCGCGCCGCGCCCAGCACCATATCTGCTCGGCACGCTTCCCGTCGATGAAGATAATCAGGTGCTCAAGTGTCGTCTTGGCGACTTGGATCTCGATTTTCTTTCGCGTGGCGCGGTCCGGGATCTGCTGGTCGACTGGCGCCTGACAAACCCAGGCAACCATCCCGCGCTTTTCGGCGACGGCTTTCAGAGCGAACGTAGCGTTCGAGGTTGCGATGGACAGGTCGGCGCTATGCCGATCCCATCCTAATTCCTCAATGAAGAGCTTTCCGAACTCGAATTGCTCCAGCAGTTTCCTGGCATCATCGGCGTTGAAGTCCATCCCCAGCCCCTTCGTCACGCCGTCAGACGCGCAAGCCCCAACGAGCAGATGATCTGCGGCTCGCCGGAGTGTTCCTCATCTTGGATCAGACAAAGCCGATCCTCCTCACGTAGCGCCAAAACCAATTCGGCCAACTTGTCATCATTGATGCCCACCTTCATCTGTCGGTTCAAGGTATCGGTCGCCGACTGGCGCAGCGGGAAACGGTAAATTTCTTCAATGGCTTTGCCGAGCTCGGGTAGATCAAACAGAGATCCTTTTACCTTGTCGGCATGGCGCTTAAGGCGTTCGTAGGTGCGGAAGCGCGCACCGGAAGGGCGACCAAGTTGCCCACCAACCTGCTTCTCCTCTGCAGCAATGTGCTCGACACCCTTTGCAACCATTGAATGGTGTTGTTCCTGCCGAGGCAAGGCGGGTGTGTTCCGCTCGCACGCCGCGATTTTCAGGATTTCGAACTGCGACTGGGTGACACTGGCGCCGTCCTGGTCGACCCAGGCAAGAGCGTCATTACCCTGTGCTGTACGCATATAGACCAGCGCGCCGTGCGGGCGCCCGTCTTGGGGCGTGTAAGCCTTCGTGGAATAGACAACGGACGGAAGCTCAGGAATCGATTTCTGCAAAGCCGGGTTCGCGTCGATCGCATTCTTCCAAATTTGATAGGCGTACGAGGCGAGATCGACCTCGGTATCTGCTTCGCCGTCCAGAATACCAGCGTTCTCGTTATAAAGATCGACAAGCTCTTCGCGTTCGCCTTCATCCTCGAAGAACGCTTCGTCGGTCCCTACGACCTCGGCATTTTCCTTCAAACGCTGGCGGACACGCGAACGCAATTGGATCAAGCGTTCGACGCCATCAGCCGGAAGAAAAGAATAGCAGAGGATTTTCTCAGCCTTCTGTCCGATGCGATCAACACGGCCCGCACGCTGAATGAGACGGATAATCGCCCAAGGCAGGTCGTAGTTCACCAGAATCGCACCGTCCTGAAGATTCTGGCCTTCACTGAGTACATCGGTAGCGATCAGGACACGCAACTCTTCGTCGGGCTTAATTTTGTCGCGCTTGTTGTTGCTACCGGGGCTGAAACGCCACGCAAAGCTGGTCGGATCCGATGTTTCGCCCGACACCGCGGCGATCGACTTGAGGCCTTTTGCCTTCAACTGTCGCTCGAGATAGCGAACCGTGTCGGCAAATTGCGAGAAGATCATGATCTTCTCATTGGGATGCTTCTTGGTCAGCAGGTCGAATAGAGACGCGAGCTTGGTGTCCTTCGACGGATCCCATTGGCCGCAATCGTCAATGATCTTCAGGAGCCGTGCGCTGTCGGTTGCCAGATCCTTTTTCAGCTGAGCCACAAAAAGGTCGGCACGAAGCCACTTGAACCGCTTCCTGTATTGGGTGGCGTAGAGCCCATACGTTTCCGCCGCCTGCGCTCGAAAGGCCGCCTCGTCGCGCAAGTCGAGTGCTTCGGCGTCCTGAGTATTCTCATCTTCGCCTTCTGCGAACAGCTCGGCATCGGCACTCTGATCGTCGACATCCTCGTCGTAATTCGCGGTATCTAAGAGTCCGGCATCCTGCGTACCAAGTGGTAAAGGAAGTTCGTTCTCGATGGCATGTAGGAAGATGTAGTTTCTCAGGACGTGGCGCTCTAGCGATTGCTGGAACGCCTCACCACTACTTTCCAAGCGCTTGAACAGGTTGGTGCGACAAAAACCCATGAGGCGCTTGCCCGCACGGGAAAGGTCGTCAAGTTGCTTCGCTTCATTCGGCGTCGGTGGCTTGTGCGGCTTCGGCGCGACATAGTTGCCCAGGCCGTAGCGCGGCAGATGCATAAGATTGATCGCGTCCACGACCGGCGCGGCGTAAAGCTTCGCGTATTGATCGCCGGTGTCTTTGTCGTTGATATTAAGCCGAAGAGTACGCGGCACACGCTCGGGGAAATAGGAACGCGAACCGTCTTCGAACGTTAGGAACTTGCGACCGTTGGCGGGATCGATCTGAGCATAGTTGTCCTGAATAAACGTTCGCGTGCGACGAACCATGTAGAGGCGCATCAACTCCCGCCAATCATCAGCGTGATCGCTTTTCTCGAAAGCCGCGAGGGATCTGACGGGGCATTGGTGGCGCCGAATGAATTCCGTTTCCCCGATGTCTTGCAACAGTCGTTCCGGACGAACGCCGATGTCCTGTTCCTCGGGGACGAAAAGACGAAGCTGGTTGGAAAGATCGCCGTAGGTCTTGTTGTACGGTGTCGCTGACAGGAGGATGCAGCGGCTTTCGTTTTCCTGCAAATACTCCTGGATCGCTCGATATCTTCGTCCCTCATGGTTGCGAAGATTATGGCTTTCGTCGATCAGGACGACGCGATATCGCCGAAGATCGGGCAGTTCTCGCGTAACCCGCGTGACCGAGAGCACTTTTGCAAGGAGACGGTATTCAGCAACATAATCCTCCCACATCTTGACCAGATTCTTCGGGCAAATGATGAGTGTTTCTGTGAAGTGATCGTCCTGAAATATCTTGGCGAGCGCAGTAGCCATCAATGTCTTGCCCAAGCCAACAACGTCGCCGATGAGGACTCCACCGCGTTTGTTCAGATGATGAGCGGCGATTTTGACTGCGGCCTCTTGATAAGCGAAAAGCCGTTTTCCAAACTCCGGTGGTATTCGAAATTCATTGAGTCCTGCGCGCGCTTCCTGCGCCAGATGGTAGGCCATCTTGACGTAAATCATGTAAGGATCGAGCGGCTCCTCTCGCGCCCAACTGTCCTCGATGACCTCGATCAGTTCCTCCGTGATATCGATGCACCAGCGGTCCGACCAACGGTCATCGAACCATTTGGCGAGTTTCTCCGTGGCGTCGTGATCGAGAACGTCGACGTTCAGCTCACCCTGCTTCGAAAGGCCGGAGAGAGTAAGATTGCTGCTACCTAGAAAGCCGGTTATCGGGTTGTTCGGATCTGGCCTAAAAAGGAGATAGAGCTTCGCGTGCAGGGGATGTTTCAGGAACAACCGAACCGTGACCTGCTTCGATTTCAATTGACTAGCAAGCCGCCGCAACCCGGCCTCATCGGCGTTATTTGGCATGCCCAAGGTTAGCTGAACACGGAAGTCTTCCGCCAATCTTCTCTTCAGTCGAAGTGCCGACTGGTTGTCGAGCGTATGATCTTCCTTACCGGTTCCGAGCCCAATCCGCAGTTCCTCTTGCGGAAGACGTTGCATTCCCACAAGTAGGCGACATTGGCTTCCTTCTCCGCCTGGCCATGCAGAAACTAAATCATCTACCGATTTCCAGCCTCGCAGATTGAAGTAGCCAACACAGAAGTCTCCCCGCTCGGATATCGAAAGCGTCTGTCGAAGTGCGGGAAGAAGACCCGATTCGATGTTGTCAAAAATACGCGGCATCAAGCATCTCCAGCGCTCTCATCGCGCGTATTCTGGCCCTTAGTGAGCCTCTCGATCTCATCCTTTCGGAAACGCCAAGCGCCTCCGACCTTGAACCCGGGGAGTTTCCCTTCTGCCGCGAGACGGTAGGCCGTCTTCTCATTGATCTTGAGGTACTCGGCGACCTCTCGGATCGTCAGGATGTCGTTGCTCATTGGCGTGATAGCCCCCCCGAGGAGCAGAACTGGGAAAATGGAGGAAAATTACGGAAACCGCAAGCAGGAGCGAGCGCGACTTCGAACGGCAACCGTAGGGAACGCCGCGAAGTAAGGGCAATCGTTCATGAGCCTCCCCTTGCTCGAACCCACAGTCTTCCATTTCCCGCCGATCAGGCTACCAATTCAACATCGATCTGGGCGACCACAGACTGCCCACGTTTCCCTTCGATGAAATACTCCGTCAGGCGCCAAAAGATGTCCGCGTCCGCTTCCTCATTGCACTCCCAGCTCGTCGCATCCACGACGCGCTGCGCGAAGGGATGGGAGCCGGTTTGCGGACGGGCCTTGTCCCTGAAGGCGGTCTTCAATTTCGACGCAAGTTTCAGCTTATTAAAATCAGCATCGATGACGCCTGTTTCGGTAAGCTGCTCGATCCGCCCTTCTGCAACGGCAACGATAAGCGGCAAGTCGCCCTTGTAGGCGATCAGCACCTTGGCAGACTTGAACCGCAGTCCGGCCCATTGGGGTAGCGCCGCCACGCCACCCATCACCTCATGAAACAGCTTCCGGCTGACAACATGAATGGTCGCCTCGTCCGGGCTGACCAGGATAAAGCGGTCCTTGATCGTGTCGTAATCCGCCATCAGCACCACGGCTCCCGTCGCCCGCTCCATGTGCGGGCCAGGCCTTCCCGCACAAGCATGTCGCCGGCGTCCTGACCGTTGACCCGAACGCCCGCCAAGGTGCGTCCATAGCGATCAGTATCCTGCCGCTGGATCTCCACCTTGCCATCCTGGAGGATGGAAGCAAGCCGTTGCTTGGACTGCTGCGCCAGGTCGGATTCGAAGCGGCATTTCCCCTCGATCTCCGGCGCGTCGATATTGAAGATCCGCACGGATTCGCCGCCGCGGCTCCCGACGCGGAACGTGTCTCCGTCCCAGATGCGGATTTCTGTCGGCTCGCACTGCACGGCGCAGAGCATGATGGTGACGATGATATGGCTGTTCATTGGCCTGCTGTCTTCGGCTCCGTGTTGTGGGATTTGATACCGGACAGATCGATCCGGATGCTCGCCTTGTTCGGGTCTTCGTCCTTGAACGGGGGTTCTGAAGGCCCCTCGCCTACCTCAGTCTCTGCCGACTGCTCGCCCTCGGCCTCCTGAGCCTCGGCCGCCTCCGGCTCCGCAACCTTCACGTCTTCGGGATCGTCGGCATAGAACACGCGCTCCCCCTCGAAGATGCCGGTGCCATAAGCCCATATCGCGTCATCGAACGCCTCCGGCCGGGGATTGCCGTACCACTTCGTGACGATGCGGTAGACCTTGCCGAACAGAGCCGTGCCCCTGCGGAGATTTTCGCAAGGGTCGAACAGGTCGATGCTCAGCTCGCTCTTGTCGGCAACACCGAGGCCGGCCGGATACTGCGTCAGCCCGACGCGAACCACAGCCTGGCCCACATGCTGTTGCGTCAGCGCCAAGGCTTCTTCGGCCGTGGCCGGCTTGGGAACAGCGAACGTCCGCTGGCCGCTCTTCACCGTGACCGTCAGATGATCGGCGGCGCCGACTTCCTCGACAAATTTCTGAACGATCTCGACGCTCAAGCGCGGATCGGCACATTGTTGAATCAAAGCCGCGTCGATCATGCCCGCTCCTTTCTCAAGTATTGAAGGCCATCACCAGCGGAAGGCCGAACAGCGAGGCCCACGCCTCTGCGCTCGCCTTCTGGATTGCGACAATATTGGTGTTTCCGATCCACCAGCCGTTGCCTGTGGCAACGATCACATCGGGGTCATGCAACATGGATTGCAGGACCGGCCAGATGATCAATTGTTCGTAGCAGATGAGCGGCGCCACGCGAAAGCCCGCGAACTCAACAACCGGATTGGCAAAGAAATGCGCGTGCGCGCCTCCGCCCTCGCCCGTCAAAGCCAGCCAGGGCTGCCACATCGATGCCGGGACCGGCATTCTCTCTTTATAGAGGATCCGCGAACCTTCCGGCGCGATCTCCATCATCACATTGTCATAGCCGATCGGATCGATGACGGCCGCACCGCCATTGACCTTGACCTCGACGCCCGCCAGTTCGCGGAGCCAAAGCCGCTCGGTGGTCCGGCTCCAAAGGCCAAGGGCGCTTTCAGGCAGGACCACGGCCTTTGCTCCCTGCCCTACAGCCTCTTTCACCAGGGCGATTGTCTCAAGATGCTGCGCGTAATCGGCATATTGCCCGGCCGCCGTGAACTTGAACCCGGTGTTGATCCCTGCCCACCCTTTCGGTACTGCTGGTGGCGTCCACGTTGCAGTGGACCAAGCGTAAAATCCTCCCAGGACGAACGCGGCGATCGGCCAGGCTCTCGTCGTCATGACGAGCAGGCCGATCGCAGTTGCTGCCAATCCGAACCATCCCCACCCTGGAAACAAGATTCCGGCCGCCGTGATCGGGCTTGCCCATCCGGTGATGCCGAAGGGCGGGATGCTCATGAGGATGGCCGCGATCGCGTAGCGCAGCGGCCGATGCCAACCGCCCCTGGCTGTCCAGAGCGCGGCATGGACCGCAACGAAGAGGATCGATGCGGCAATCCAGAACGCAAGCCCGATGGCGAGCTGTTCGCCAAAGAAAATCGACGTTCCGACCGGAAGGCCGCGCGCGGCGCCCAGGAAGTGGGCGGCCGCCACAAGCGCCGCGACGGTTCGCGAGGGCGCGAATGCCCAAAGTGCTGGAAATGCAACGCCAACCGGGAATGCCAGGGCATGGCCGCTCCACCCGACGGCGCCGGTGATGATGCCACCGGCGACGAAAGCAGCGCCAACGGCGATGCTACGGGGTGAAGGTGAGAATTTCTCGCGCGAGGCCAAGCGCGCCGGACGTGGGGATTGGGCCGAAATATCTTGAATCATAAGAACCAACAAAATCCGAATGCAGGAACACTGTGCCCTCGCTGACCCTGCCTCCGGCAAAGATCGGCATGGCGCGACCTTCAGCGTCAGCCTTGAGGACACGCGAGGACGACAAAGGCTTGCCATCAACGAGAACCTGGCCGTCGATCTCGACCGCCTGACCGGCGACTGCCGCAACCGTCTTGATGAGCGGCCCGCTCCCGGAGGGGCAAAGACCGCGGGGCAGATAATGCCGCTCCAGCGCAAGTGCTGCGGCCGCGCCCTGGGGCGGGCATATGAATATGCGGTCCCCTGCCCTGATCTCCCGGTTCAATGGCTCGATCTGCCAAAGCCCGAGGGGATAGGATGGGGTGAAGTTGATCCGGTAGCCGCCGAACGCAAACGCGCTGGCAATGCCACCGATCAGAAGCGCGCCGGCGCCGATAATCGCAAGGGCGTTGCGCCGTCTGCTCATCGGGTCATGCCCGGGTTGCGAGACTGCGTTTGCGTGCGGGCCTGTTGCTGCTGCAGATCCTTTTCATGGGCGGCAAGCTTCTGCGCTGCGTTGAATATCGGCCATGCGCTGGCGAGTTTCGCGTGATCGCCGGGCGCGACCTTGGCAGCGGCGGCATCGAACGATTTGCCCTTGGGCTCCGCACCGCCCCTGAACGCCCGATTGCCGAACTTTTTGTCGAGGCTTTTGTTGAGGTCATCGATCTCGGCCTTGATCATCTTGTCGGCTAGGGCAAAGCCCATTGCCGAATGAATATCGTTGCGGTCGATCGCGTCGCGGACACGCTCGAGAACGCGCTCGGCCGAACTGGAAATTGCCGGTATGTCGATGCGCTGGCGGTCACGTTCGCGGCTCAATTCCACCGTCCGGAGATCCGCGATCTCAGCTCGCAGGCGAATATAATCCTGCATGGATTTGCGCAGCGGCGCGACATTGCCGACGGCGCGCTGCCGTTCGGCCTTGGCCGCCCCTGACGCCAGCAAGCCGGTTTTGCCGCGTAGCGCGCCATAAGCTTCGGGATTGTTGGCGAGCTGGTCGTGAATACGGCTCTGCTCGGCCTTGGCGGCTGAGTCATTGCCATTGAGGGCTGGCGTTAGATTCATCGCCTTCATCGCCTCCTCGGGCTTCTCATAGATCAGCTTCATGCGGTCGTTGATGTCAGTCCAATGGACTGTCAGGGTCGCGTCACCTTGCACTTTAGCCTCCACTGCTTGGCTGATGGATTGTGCCCAGGTCGCGACACCGCGCAACCAAGGCTGAGTTTGAGCGGCCGGTATGGAACGGGCGGACTGGTTGCGGCCGAACCGCTCGATGAAGCTGGCGAGTTTCGCGCCGGCGGCGGCCAGGCGCGCGCGCTGATCCTTGATCCAACGCGCATGATTTTTCGCCAGCGCCGTTGCCACGCGGATGCCGTAGAGCCCGCGATTGTTCGCATAGGCCAAGGCCTGGTCGTAGAGCTTGGACCCGGCGTAATCGAGCGTCGTCCCTTTCGCTCCTGATCGGGATAGGCGCGTG
Source organism: Martelella sp. (assembly GCF_984369615.1). Lineage (NCBI taxonomy): Bacteria > Pseudomonadati > Pseudomonadota > Alphaproteobacteria > Hyphomicrobiales > Aurantimonadaceae > Martelella > Martelella sp. The sequence continues at coordinate 12,419 of NZ_CFHTCS010000069.1, forward strand.
ACAAGAGCATGAAACACTTGCGACGGCTGCTCCTTCGAGGTGCTATCCTGCCGCGCTGTCCGTTGCTCGGCCGTCTCGATCCTGACAGCGGTCCAGACGTTGCGCTCAACGGTCCGCTCTTCAAGCCGGGTCGCTCCGGTGGCTTCGTTCACAACCGGCACCAGCGTTTTGACGTCCTCGGTCCCGTCTCGGCGCAAGGTAACGGTATCGCCAATGGATGCTCCCGCCTCCTCGAGTGCCTTCGGTATCTTGACGCCCCATAGCCGATGCACCGTTCCATCGGCCGCCTTGAGGTCGGCATAGGGTGTCGGCTCAACGTCCTCACGATCGCGGAATTTCGCCTCTCCTGCCTCGACCAGCTCGCCGGTCACACCGGCGGCATGATCGATGCGCCCCGGCTTGGCGAACATGGCGGCCGCCCCGATCCGCTGTGCAACCGGATCGGTTTCCTGCACGATTGCCGCCGTCCAGACATTCCGCTCGACAGCACGTTCCTCGAAATGCTTCTTGCCCGACGCTTCATCGATCACGGGAACCTTGACGATGACCTGCTCGGTGCCATCCTTGCGAAGCGTGACCACATCGCCAATGGATGCTCCGGACTGCTCGACGCCTTTGGGAAGGCTGACACCCCACAGGCGATGCGTGGATCCGTTCCGGTCCTGAAGATCCACGTAGGGCGACGGCGCCACGTCCTCTCCCTCGCGGAATTTCGCCATTCCTGCATCGACCATCTTGCCGGTGATGCCGGCCATATGATCGACGCGCGAATACCGCTTGAACTCGTCGGCTGACGCATACAGCTCGACACTCTCCCGATGACGGGTAAGCGCCACATAGGAAAGGTGGCGGTCGAACATCGACGAGGCCAGAACCTTGACGCGATCGACGGTCGCGCCCTGGCTCTTGTGTACGGTCGTCGCGTAGCCGTGGTCGACATTCGCATAGAACCGCTGATCGATCTCGACCTTGCGTGAACTGCCGGGGCCACGCCCCCCCTCGCCAACTTCAACGACGATACGGCCCTTCCCGGCGTCCACCACGCGCCCGATCATGCCGTTCATGACGCCAAGGGAGCCTTCGTTCTTCAGGAATACGACCTGATCGCCAGCTGCGAAATTGCGCGCACCTTCGGCGGTCCGGAATTCATGACCCTCGGAAAGCTGACCGAGCTCGATAAGAGCGGAACGCGCAAGATCATTGAGTGCCCGCACGTCGCGCCGCATGTAGGCAAGGATCAGGCTCGAACGGTTCGGGTCGTAGTCCGCCACCCAATCCTTCACGAGCGCGGCAATCGCCTCGTCCTTTGTGGCCGTCTCGATGACATGGCCGCGATCGTTGTAGGCAGTCAATGCCGTTTCCACGTCGCCGCGCGCGAGGCTCATGGAAGCTTCCCGCATCCAGTCCTCGAACTGGCGATAGATCGTTTCCAGTTCGGCATAGCCGGTGATGTTGGAAAGCGAGGCAAAGGCGCCGCCCGCCTCGATCGGCTGCAACTGACCGGCGTCACCGACCAGTACGAGTTTTGCTCCGGAACGGGAAACCTCGGAAACGAAATCTGCCATCTGACGAGAGGCAACCATGCCCGCCTCGTCCATGACAAAGATGGTCTTGTCGTCCAGGTGAAGCCGATCGCGCTGCCACTGCAATTGCCATGAGGCCAGTGTCCGGCTCTCGATACCGGCCTCTTTCTCAAGACCTTCGGCAGCCTTACCAGCGAGCGCCCCGCCCACCACTTTGAAGCCCTCCGCCTCCCATATCTCGCGGGCCGCTTTCATCATCGTGGTTTTACCGGCGCCGGCGTGGCCGACCACCATGGCAAGACGCTCATTGCCCGTGATGCGCTCAATCGCGATCCGCTGCTCGTCGGAAATACGGCTCTGCGCAGCCAGCACCTCGTTGCGGACTGTGGCAGAAACACCGAACCGGCCCCGGCTAGAAAGCACCTCGGCGTGGGACGCCATTTCCGATTCAACGCGGATCATCTCCCGCGTTGAATAACGGTTCGGCAGAACTTCCCCTGTCGCGAAGTCAACGCCCTCCGCCTCGATCATCGCAAGCTCCGGGCTCGCCATGATCTGCGCCATGAGGTTCTGAAACTCGCCCACGTCGTCAACATAGCGATGAAGATGTTTCGCAATGTCGCGTTCATCGAAAACACTCCGGTCACGCGAAACGGCATCGATGACGATCTCCGGCTTGGCCGCGATCCGCTCGGCATTCTCCCGCCGTGTTGCCGCATGCAGCATCAGACGCTCAAGCTTCGCCTCGCGCCCTTCTGCTTCGGCCTCCCTCTGTATTGCCTTGCTGGCAACACCGATATGCGAGGTTGGCGCAAGCTCTATGCCGCGCTCGGCATAGGACCGCCCATCGACGCGAACGTCATGGCCGTTCAATTCCAGATGCTTGTTCTGCGCCGCGTACCACGCTTCGCGTAATGCGAGGAAATCGGTCTTATCCCCGGCCCATAGTTTGTAAACAATCTGGCCGTTCTTTGAACGCAGGGGCCTGCCGTTCTCGTCCAGCACGGCCACCTTCTTGCCACCGAAACCGTCATGGGTGAGCGGCCGAAGATTCGTCATCAGATGCACATGCGGATTGCCCGGTGCATCGTGATAGACCCAATCGGCAATCAGCCCCCGCTTCGATATCTGTCCGGTAACAAAGTCGCGCATCAAAGCGACATTCTGTTCCGTCGTCAGCTCGATCGGCAATGCCATGATGAACTCTTTGGCAAGCTGCGCATCCTTGCGAACCTCGAACGCCTCCACCTTGTTCCAGAACGCCTCGGCGCTCCCGGCCGCTGTCCGATCCGCAATTATGGCCTTTGCCCACTCGGGGGCATCCTCCACATCTTCCTGGTCCTCCGCAGCGCCAGCGGCTGCTCCCAGTCGCGAAGCCCTCGCAGCGCGCCGGCTGGCCGCGTTGCAGGCCCAGGAACGCGACAACTATGTGGGTCAGTCGCTCCCTCCTTCTGCGCCGCTGCTGCAAACTGCAGATGTGACAAAACTGAAAAAATTAATGGTAAATTGTATTAAGGTATAGTT
>NZ_CFHTCS010000070.1:0-15381 GCF_984369615.1 Martelella sp.
GCGGCGATGTTCAATGCCGGCCAGTGCTGCTGCGGCATCGAGCGCATCTATGTGACCGAGAGCCTCTATGACGCCTTTGTCGAAAAGGCGGCCGCCTTTGCCGCGGCCTACAAGCTCGGCAATCCGCTGGACGAGGCGACAACGCTCGGGCCGATGGCGAACAGGCGCTTTGCCGCCGTGGTGCGCAGGCAGATCGAGGAAGCGATCGCCGCCGGCGCCACGCCGCTGGTCGACCCGAAACTGTTTCCGCAAGATGACGGCGGCGCCTACCTCGCGCCGCAGGTTCTCGTCAATGTCGACCATTCCATGGATGTGATGCGCGAGGAGAGCTTCGGCCCTGTTGTCGGCATCATGAAGGTCTCCTCCGACGAGGAGGCGCTTTCCCTGATGAATGACAGCGAATACGGCCTGACCGCCTCGCTCTGGACAGCCGATCCCGACCGCGCCGCCGCCCTTGGCGCCCGGATCGAAACCGGCACCGTGTTCATGAACCGCGCCGACTATCTCGATCCGGCCCTCTGCTGGACCGGCTGCAAGAATACCGGACGCGGCGGCTCGCTCTCCGTTATCGGCTATCACAACCTGACCCGGCCGAAGTCGTACCACCTGAAGAAAGTCACGAAATGAGCTTCACAGCCAACTGGAGTTATCCGACCACGATCAAGTTCGGCGCGGGCCGCATCGTCGAGCTTGCCGATGCCTGCAAGAGCCTCGGCATGGCCAATCCGCTGCTGGTGACCGACAAGGGGCTTGCAAGCCTGCCGATCACGAGGAATGCGCTGAAAATCCTTTCCGAGGAAGGGCTCGATGCCGCATTGTTTTCGGATGTCGATCCGAACCCGAACGAGAAGAACCTTGCCGCCGGCATCGCCGCCTTCAAGGAGGGCGGCCATGACGGCGTGATCGCCTTTGGCGGCGGCTCCGGGCTCGATCTCGGCAAGCTGGTGGCGATGATGGCGGGCCAGACCCTGCCGGTCTGGGACTTCGAGGATATCGGCGACTGGTGGACGCGGGCCGATGCCTATGCGATTGCCCCGATCGTCGCCGTGCCGACAACGGCCGGAACGGGCTCGGAAGTCGGCCGGGCAGGGGTGCTGACCAATTCCGAAACCCATGTGAAGAAGATCATCTTCCACCCGAAGCTTTTGCCGGGCGTGGTCATCTGTGATCCGGAGCTGACCATCGGCATGCCGAAGATCATCACCGCCGGCACGGGGCTTGATGCCTTTGCCCATTGTCTGGAGGCCTACTGCTCGCCCCACTACCACCCGATGTCGCACGGCATTGCGCTGGAGGGGATGCGGCTGGTGAAGGACAATCTGCCGCGCGTCTACAACGATCCGGAAGACCTGGAGGCGCGCGCCGAGATGATGAGCGCGGCCGCCATGGGGGCGGTTGCCTTCCAGAAGGGCCTTGGCGCGATCCACGCGATCTCGCATCCGCTCGGCGCCGTCTATAACACCCATCACGGCATGACCAACGCCGTGGTCATGCCGCCGGTGCTGCGTTTCAACCGCGACAAGATTGCGGACAAGCTGAGGCTTGCCGCTGATTATCTCGGCATTTCGGGCGGTTATGACGGGTTTTACAATTTCGTTCTGGAATTTCGTAAAGAACTTGGCGTACCGGAAAACCTCACGGCAATGGGCATCGCGCCCGACCGGATCGACGAACTCGCCGTGATGGCGCTCGAGGACCCGAGCACCGGCGGCAACCCGGTCGAGATGACGCTGGAGAACACGAAAGCGCTTCTGGCAGACTGTTTCTGAATAGAGTTGGCGGCGCGTTTCGAAGGGCGTCGCGGCCGCGGCGCCCTTGTTCGTTATGCGGCGGCCTTGAGAATGTCGTCCTTCGCCTTGTCGAGGTCGGTGCGCACCAGACCGGTCAGAAGGCGCGGCAGGGCTTGCCTGCCGCCCGCGAGTTCCGCAAGGCTTTCGCCATCCGCAGGCAGGCCGAGGCTTTCGGCGGCCTTTGCCGCGCGGGCGTCGCAGAAGGGATAGTGTTCTTCCCAGGCGCGCTGGACCTCGCGGAAGAAAATATCCGCGCCGGTCTCGCCGATACCCTTGAAGTCCTTCAGGCGCTTGCGTTCTTCCGAGGGCGAGCGACCGGCATCATCCCTCAGCGTGCGCAGATCGCCGCCATAGTTTTTGTCCAGCAGGTCGAGCGTGTCGGCCAGATAACGCGCCGTGCTTTCGTCATAGCGCGCATAACCGTTTTCGTTCAGCACTTTCACCCGCTCTTCCCACGACGTTGCAGCCATCTTGTCCGGCGTCGTCCAGCCGGCGTCGAAAAGCGCCTTCGCGGCCTCCTGGGCCTTGTCTGCGCTGATCCGCGCGCTCATCAGCAGCGCGCAGACGAGCCACTGGAAGAGCGGCGCAGGCGTGTTCTTCCCCAAATCTATGCCAAGCATCTGCGCATAGCTTCGGGGATAGCGGTCCAGAACCGCTTTCACAATTGCCGTCTCGTGTGCCTTTGCTGCCATCGCCTGCTCTCCTTGAACCATGAATGTGTCGTGGGCGCATACCCCGCGCTTTTCCGTCCAACACGCGGAAGCGATGGAAGTTCCGGCCGGAGAGTTGCATCCGACCTTCAAAACGGTCTAGGTCCTGTTGACAAAGTGGATTCCCAAATCAGTGGAAGCATGATTCAAGACTGCTTTTTAGGAGGCGGTTTTGGCACGCGGCGACCTGACGGATATGGAATGGCGGATCATCGAAGGGCTTTTGCCGTCGGAGCGCGGTAGAAAGTCCCGGCCCGCGCATGACAATCGACGGTATCCGAACGGCATGCTACATGCTCTGCGGGTCGGCTGCCCCTGGCGCGACATGCATGAGCGCTACGGAAAGTGGAATTCCGTCTATATGCGTTTCCGCCACTGGGCGGAACAAGGGGTGTGGGATGCACTGCTTGAAACGCTGGTCGACTCGGGGCTGGCCGATGACCGGCAGCACATGATCGACAGCACCACAGTTTGCGGCCACTCTCAGGTTGCGGGTGCTAAAGGGGGACTTATAAGGAGGCTTTTGGTCGATCACGTGGCGGCTTTTCGACGAAAATCCACGCCCGCGCAGACGGTCAGGGACGCCCTCTCGGCTTCATCCTGACAGGCGGAGAGGCTTCCGACTACAATGCTGTTTCTGACCTGCTGGCGACGCCGGTTGGCAAGCCGAGGCGGTTTCTTGCCGACAAAGGATATGACGCTGACTTTCTACGCGAGGAGTTGCTGCTCCAAGGGACCAGGCCGGTCATCCCGCCGAAGGCCAACCGGAAAGCCCCGCCCGCCTGCGACTTTAGAGCCTACAAGGATCGAAACCGCATCGAGCGGATGTTCAATCGGCGGATCAAGCAGTTCCGTCGTGTTGCTACCCGATACGACAAGACCCGAAAATCTTTCGAGGGCTTCCTCGCCGTGGCCGCCGCAAAAATATGGTGCCATACTGTTGTCAACAAGACCCAGGTTTGTCCGGGTAATTCATTTGGAGGCTAAAATCTTGACTGTTGCTTTGGTGGGAACGTCGTCCTTTGATCGGTTCTTCAATCCAGCCCTCGACGCGTTGCAACGGCGCGGCCATGGTGTGGCACGGTTTGTCACGCGCGAGGAACTGCTTGCCGCCGTTGATGCACTGCAGTCTTTGGAAATCCTTGGCGCGACCTCAAGCTTTGCAGCCGACCGGGAGCTGTTTGCCAGGATGCCGCGTCTGCGCGCACTGGTTTCTCCGTTCACAGGGGTCGAAGGGTTCGATGTTTCGGCCGCGACGGAAAACGGCATCCTCGTGGCGAATGGCCAGATTGCGGAAAACACCGTCAGCATGGCTGAGGCCGCAGTTCTCTTCACCCTGGCTTCGCTCTATGACCTTCATGGCACGGAGCGCTACCTTCGCGAAAACCTGCCGCGTCCCTCGCAGGTCCGTGCGCGCATGCTCATGGGAAAGACAGTTGGCCTGATAGGCTTTGGCAAAATTGGACAGGCTATCGCGGAACGGCTGTCTGTATGGGGCGTGAGGCTCGTCGCTTCGGTGCGCACGCCGCGATCGATGCCCGCCTACGTCACCTCCCAGAGCCTCGATGAAGTGCTCGCGACAAGCGATGTCGTTATCATGGCGGCTTCGCTCACTCCTGAATCACGGGGAATGCTGGATCTTGACGCGTTGCGCCGAATGAAACCGGACGTGGTGTTTGTCAACATCACGCGGGGCGGCATCATCCCCGACGATACACTCGCCACGCTCGCCGCAGAGCGGCCGGCTATGCGCCTTGCCCTCGATGTGTTCGACCCGGAGCCGTTGAAAGAGGATAGTCCGCTGCGCGACCTTCCGAACGCCATCCTCACCCCACACATGGTGGGACATACGGTCGAGTCGCAGATGCGCCTGCGGGAGGCATTTTGCGAGAACCTTCTCGCGGTGGCAGAGTGGCGGGTGCCTGAATACGTCGTCAATCCGTCTGTGATCGAAACGTGGCTGGGAAAAAAGGACAGCCCACAGCTCTAATTGCGTCCGAGCTTGTATCACTCATCAGTGCATCGTCATCCATTCGCGGGCGGCGCGTAGTGCAGCGGCGAGTTCGGCCTTGCTTATCGTCTGGGCAAGGTCACCGCGCAGTGCTGCAGCCCGGTCGGAGCCCTTGATGGCGGCGATGTTCAGCCACTTGTGGGCGGCGATGAAATCAATGGCGCAGCCGCGACCGGTCGCATACATGAGCCCCATTTCGAAGAAGTCGTCGGCGTGATTGTCGCCGCCCATTCCAAGGGATCAGGCCGGTCATCCCGCCGAAGACAAACCGGAAAGCCCCGCCCCTCTGCGACTTCAGAACCTACAAGGATCGAAACCGCATCGAGCGGATGTTCAGTCGGATCAAGCAGTTTCGTCGTGTTGCTAACCGATACGACAAGACCCGAAAATCTTTCGATGGCTTCCTCGCCCTGGCCGCCGCAAAAATATGGTTGCCATACTTTGTCAACAGGACCTAGATCTCCAGGCGGTTAATCTGAGCCGCCCGGTGATCTAGCTCTTTGTTTTACGCATCGGGTTATCGAAAAACCGGTAGCCGCTTTTTCGCCCGATGCTTTAGGTGTCGTCGAGGCGCATTGTCAGGACGGGAGGAAGCCTTGTCGCTGTTTTCCGCATTCGCGGTCTATTTCGTCATCTGGTGGGTGACGCTGTTTGCGGTCCTGCCTTTCGGACTGCGCACCCAGGACGAGGAGGGCAATGTGGTGCCCGGCACCACGGCCAGCGCGCCGCACCGCTTTCGCCCCTGGCGCGTGATCCTCTGGACATCGCTGGTGGCGGCGCTCGTCTTTGCTGCATGGTATGGCGTCGTGATCGTTCTGGGCTACGGGCTCGATGACCTCTCGGCCCTGTTCTGGACGTCATGATCCAGCGCTTCCGCCGCTTATGGAACCGCTGAACCGCTCCATCTGTTTGTTTTGACGCATTTTCGCGGACGTCAGATGTCTCCATCTGAATGCGAACTGCTCCACAGCACGACGCGCTAGCGCATCGGCCCGAAAATCGGAATCGATTTTCGGGCCGATGCGTAGATTCAATAGGTTAGAGCGTCCTTTGTGCGTCCGAATGGACGCACGGCGCTCTAGAACCGCATGCGCAGGAATGCGCTGCCAAGGCCGTAGTCGTAATCGTTCGCGCCGTTGTCGCCGGTCGAGCGGCCGTATTCGAAGCGGGCGCCGAGCTCCAGAGCCGTGGGGAAGAACTTGATGCTGGTCTCGAGCCCGCCGTAGAAGGCGCCGCTGTCGATGTCCGAAGGCGCAAACCGGGTATTGTCTTCGATCGTCACATCGCCAAAGACCTGTCGATAGCCGGCATAGGGCGAGAGCGAGACGAGGCCGAGATTGCCCCTGGCCGCGACATAGGCGCCGATTGAGCTCAGCTGCGTATCGGTCTTCCCGCCGCCGGCCCGCGTCTCGATCTCCCGGGTGGCGTCGCCGAGCGCCATGAACCCGGTCATTCCGCCGCAAAGGTTGATCGGTCCCTTGCTGCAGATGCCCAGCCGGCCATCAATGCCCCAATAGGTGTCGGCAATGAGATCGTCGACCGCATCTTCGTTCATGTGCAGCATGAAGGCAGCCGGGCCGCCGGAAAGATCGAGATAGAAGGCATCGGAGATGTCGGCGGCATTGGCCGTTCCGGCAAAAGGGGAAAGCCAGGTCAGAAGGGCCGCGGCGGCGAGGGAAGGGACGGGGTTGCGGATCAAGGCCTGAGAACTCTCATTGCGCGAAGGCGTCAGGCCGTTTTCAGGCAATTGGCGCAAAGGGTCAACGCCGCGGCGCCGGGGCCTTGTTTCGTGGCAAAGAAAGGATTAACGGCAGCGGCGAGAGCAAGTTTGAGAAGAACAAAAAAAAACAAGGCCTCGGGCCTTGTTTTTCAAGTATCGCGTGATCCGTTCCGTTTCCGGGGCTGCGAACAAGCGCGCCAGGATCGATCCTCCCAAGACTTGACCGCGAAGAAAAGGCAAGAATTTAAGCTCCCTGCCTGTTTTATGGGCTTAACCTAGCCCAATGATTGGGCCTTGTCATCCCTTATTTTGCATTTTTGCGACACTGCGAAAGGTTTTTCAGTTTGACAAACACTTTATTGTGTTCTGCAACGTTTCAAGTGCTTGACATTCGTCAGGATGCTTGGGCCGCCTTCCGCCGGCCGTTTGTTCTCCATCCGTTTCGCGGCTTTAATTTCCCGCAAGAAGTCGCTAAAAGGGCCGGGAATAAAACCAATATGCAATCGATTCCCGGCACGCCGGGATGGCCACAAGAAAGCAGCCTCCGATGCGTCTTTCCCGTTATTTCCTGCCGATCCTGAAGGAAAATCCCAAGGAGGCGGAGATCGTCTCGCACCGCTTCATGCTGCGGGCGGGCATGATCCGCCAGCACGGGCAGGGCATCTATTCCTGGCTGCCGCTCGGCAAGCGCGTCCTCGACAAGGTCAACCGCATCATCCGCGAGGAACAGGACCGGTCCGGCGCCGTGGAACTCCTGATGCCGACCATGCAGTCGGCCGATCTCTGGATCGAGAGCGGACGTTACGAGGCCTATGGCAAGGAAATGCTGCGGATCACCGACCGGCAGGACCGCGCCATGCTGTTCGGCCCGACGAACGAGGAGATGATCACGGAAATCTTCCGCTCCTCGGTCAAGTCCTACAAGCAGCTGCCGCTCAATCTCTACCACATCCAGTGGAAGTTCCGCGATGAGATTCGTCCGCGTTTCGGCACGATGCGGTCACGCGAGTTCATGATGAAGGACGCCTATTCCTTCGACCTGACGCGCGAGGGCGCGGAGCATTCCTACCGCAAGATGTTTGCCGCCTATCTCAGAACCTTCGACCGGCTCGGCCTGCGCGCCATTCCCATGCGCGCCGATACCGGCCCGATCGGCGGCAATCTCAGCCATGAATTCATCATTCTGGCCGAGACAGGCGAATCGGAAGTCTTCTGCCATCGCGATTTCGTCAAGTTCGACATTCCCGCCGAGGATCTCGACTTCGACGATACCGAGAAGCTTCAGGGCATTTTCGACCGGTGGACCTCGCTTTACGCCGCCACCGACGAGATGCACGATGCGGACACCTTCGACGCGCTGCCGGAGGGCGAACGGCTTTCCGCGCGCGGCATCGAGGTCGGTCACATCTTCTATTTCGGCACCAAATATTCCGAGCCGATGAATGCCATGGTCCAGGGGCCCGACGGCAAGGAACACCCCGTCCACATGGGCTCCTACGGCATCGGCCCGACGCGCCTTGTTCCCGCCATCATCGAAGCCTCTCATGATGAAAACGGGATCATCTGGCCGGATTCGGTCGCGCCATTCGATGCGGTGATCATCAACATGAAGGTTTCGGACGATGCCTGCGGCGCGGCGTGCGAGCAGCTCTACGAGGCGCTTTCCAATGCCGGTCTCGATGTTCTCTATGACGACACCGACGAGCGCGCGGGGGCGAAGTTCGCGACTGCCGACCTGATCGGCGTTCCGAACCAGATCATCGTCGGGCCGCGCGGCGTGGCTGCCGGCGAAGTCGAAGTGAAGAACCGCCGGACCGGCGCGCGCGAGGCGATGTCGGCGGACGCCGCCATTGCCATGCTCACCGCCGGGCGCTGAGGAGTACGTCAAGATGGCTGCGGCCGAACCCGCGAAGGACACTGCGGAGATCCCCGCGAAAGCGAAGCCTTTTTCCGTTTTCGAACGCATGGTCGCGTGGCGCTATCTGCGCTCGCGCCGCAAGGAGGCCTTCATTTCGGTGATCGCCGGCTTCTCCTTCCTCGGCATCATGCTGGGCGTTGCCACGCTGATCATCGTCATGGCCGTGATGAACGGGTTTCGCAGCGAACTCGTCAGCCGCATTCTCGGCATCAACGGCCATATCGTCGTTCTGCCCGCCGGCCAGCCTTTTTCCGATTATGCGGCGTTGACGAAGCGCCTCGAGGGCGTCGAGGGCGTGCGTCTCGCCTTTCCGCTGGTGGAAGGCCAGGCGCTGGTTTCCGGCGCGCGCGGGGCGGGCAGCGGCGCTTTGGTCCGCGGTGTCCGTCCGGACGACATGCTGAAGCTCGACACCGTCTCCGACAATATCGTCGAGGGCGACATGGTCGGCTATACCGCGGGCGAGGGGGTTCTGGTCGGGTCGCGCATGGCCGCCTCGCTCGGGCTTTTCGCCGGCGACAAGATCACCCTCATCTCGCCGGAAGGGGACGTGACCCCCTTTGGCGTCAATCCGCGGGTCAAGGCCTATACGATCTCCGGCATTTTCGAGATCGGCATGTCGGAATACGACGCCTCGATCATCTTCATGCCGCTTGCCGAGGCGCAGTCCTATTTCAATGCCGGCGGCCATGTGCAGAGTATCGAGGTCTTCGTCGATCACCCCGATGATGTCGATCAGGTGATCCCGCGGATCCGCGAGGCCGCCGGCGAGGACATCGCGATCTCCGACTGGCGGCAGAACAACCGCACCTTCTTTTCCGCGCTGGAGGTGGAGCGCAACGTCATGTTCATGATCCTGACGCTGATCGTGATCGTCGCCGCGCTCAACATCATTTCCGGACTGATCATGCTGGTGAAGGACAAGGGCCCCGATATCGCGATCCTCAGGACCATGGGCGCGACATCCGGCGCGATCATGCGGATCTTCTTCATGACCGGGGCCGCGATCGGCATCGTCGGCACGTTTGCGGGCGTGTTTCTGGGCGTCATCGTCTGTCTCAACATCGAATCGATCCGCCAGTTCTTCTCCTGGGTCACCGGGACGGTGCTGTTCGATCCGCAGCTCTACTTCCTGAGCACGCTGCCGGCCGAAATGAGCCTCGGGGAAACGCTCACGGTGGTGATCATGTCGCTGACGCTTTCCTTCATCGCGACGATCGTTCCGGCCTGGCGCGCCTCGCGGCTCGATCCCGTCCAGGCGCTGCGCTACGAATAGCGGGAGAACAATGTGGCCAATCCGTCTCTGGAACTGAAGTCGATCGTGCATGAATACGGGCAGGGCGACAGTGTGCTGACGATACTGAACGGTGCGTCGCTGAGGCTCATGCCGGGCGAGATGGTGGCGCTGGTGGCGCCGTCGGGCACCGGCAAGTCGACCCTGCTGCAGATCGCCGGTCTTCTGGAAAAGCCGACCGCCGGCGAGGTGTTTGTCAACGGCAGGGAGGCCTCCGCGCTTGACGATGACGCCAGGACGGCATTCAGACGCAATGATGTCGGCTTCGTCTACCAGTTCCATCACCTGCTGCCGGAATTCACGGCGCGCGAGAACATCATGCTGCCGCAGCTGATTGCGGGGCTCTCCACGCGCGAGGCGTCCGAGCGCGCGGACCAGATGCTCGACTATCTCAAGATCGGCCATCGCGCCGAGCACCGGCCGGCGGAACTTTCCGGCGGCGAGCAGCAGCGCGTGGCCATCGGCCGGGCGGTTGCCAATGCGCCGAGCCTTCTGCTTGCCGACGAGCCGACCGGCAATCTCGATCCCGGCACGGCCGGCTATGTGTTCGAGGCGCTCGAGGCGCTCGTCCGTCAGTCCGGACTTTCGGCGCTGATTGCGACGCATAATCTCGACATTGCGGAGCGGATGGACCGCCGCCTGACCCTCAGGGACGGGCTCGTCGTCGACCGCGACCATGCCGCCGCCTGATCCATCGCCATTGTCCTGACGCGGCGAAGCCGCGCCGCCCGCCGCATGCGGCGAGCCCGCCCTCGTGCTCGCCGCCGGCCTGACGAGAGGCATGGGGGCCGGTCCAAACGCTTTCGGGCACTCAGGACAGAGCGTTTTTCCGTTTTCATGGCTTGCTAAATAGGAAAATTATCCTATAGTGATCAATGCAACTCAGAGTAATAATTGCCGTGTCCGGCACAATCACATGACGGGGTCCGTTTGGTCTGAAGTAAAGTCTATATTGGTCCCTATCGTTACCAACCAAACATGTAAGAAATATTGATGATGTTGTTTCTGCCGATTGATCTAATTCTTTCTCTTTTATATTTACGAGTAATGAGTGTATAGTCAATTACAGAGCTATGACATACATGTAAGGATTTCTTTTCTCACGTATTTACTTCTAAGATACTATAGCTATAATTGTAAGTGCATCGAGTGCTCGCACCGGTTGGTGAAGCTTCAAATCAGGAGAGGTTTTGGTATGACGCAAGGCGGGATGGACAAGGACAGCCGGAAAGCGGAACGATCCGAAGAGGAGCGCACGGCCTGGAATCGCTATATGCGAAATTTCAGGCGCAGCTTCAAGGATCGGGGCTTGACCAGTCTGTCGACGGTTATCACGACCGAGCATGCTGAATTCATTGAGCGTTTCGGCCGGGAAAAGGCGTGCCAGTCAAAGCGCGAGGCGTTGATGATGATCATTGAGGACGTCAAGGATCGTTTTGAGAACGAGCCGGCGGACGGACGGCAGCTTTGACGGTTCTTCCGGCCCGGCTGAAGTCCGGTCGCGGCTTGCGCCGCGGCCGGGCGGTCTTCGACCGATCGCAATACCATCATTGGTTGTATTGAGGCGGCGGCGGCTGATATATGTTCCTCGGCGGTTCCGGCGCTCCGGCGGAGCTGATATGGCAATGGCGGTCTGGGCCCGGCGATCATCGCCTCTGTTGAGGGCAGCTTGCGGATAACCTGCCCCTTGCGTCTGCCGTCGCGCTCGCCTAAGAGAAGCGAGCCGGCACGAAGCCGGTCTTGGCGCGTGTGGCGGAATTGGTAGACGCAGCAGGTTTAGGTCCTGCCGCCGCAAGGTGTGGGGGTTCGAGTCCCTCCACGCGCACCATAAATTGATCGTACGAATTGATATAAGTTATTGAAATATATAGATTTAATTATATCGGCGTTTTTCGTTATTGCTGACATTGCGCTTTTTGTGTAACAAATACTGTATCAAAAAGTGATACGGGTGCTGATTTGGCGATTGGAAGACGGGGCAATCCGGACAGGTTTTTGCACTTGCGCTCTGGTATCTATACCTATGTGCGGAGGGTGCCGACTAAGCTCGCGGGACTTGATGGCCGGGCGCCAGCGATAAGGCTGTCACTGGGGACGCGTGATCTTTCAGAAGCCCGTGCCAAGAGGGATATTCACGAGGAGGCGGATAACGCTCTCTGGGCTTCAATGCTGGCCGGTGGCGATCGCGCTCAAGCGGGGGCTCGCTACAAGGCTGCCGTTGCGAGGGCGCATGCTCTTGGCTTTTCATATCGTACTACCGCTGAAATTCTTGCGAGCGAGTCGGGATCGATTATCCATGATCGTCTGATGGCGCTTTCTAGGCTGCCCATTGGTGGGCATGAGGCCTCGGCCGTTGTTGGGCTTGAGAAGCATCCCTGTGTCCGAATCTCTGAGGCGTTTACGATTTATACGGACGAGATCGCGGCGCCTGAACTGACCGGCAAGAGCGATTTTCAGAAATCCTCTTGGTTGAAGGTCAAACGTAGGGCGCTCAACAATTTTATTGAGGTGGTGGGAAACAAGCCGATCGATGAGATTACGCGCCAGGACGCCACGAAGTTCTACAATTTTTGGCTTGCCCGAATTGCACCGAAGGTCGGTCAAGCAACGCACACGGCTTCTTCTGGAAACCGCGATATCGGAAATCTGCGTAGGCTCTTTGCCGAGTATCACCGGTATAGGGGGATTGATGACGCAAAGAACCCGTTCGCGGGGTTGTCCTTCTCCCAAAAGGTGAAGGTATCGCGCCCGCCCTTTCCAACCGACTGGATTGTCCATCGGATACTGAAGCCCGGCGCTCTGGTGGGTCTCAACGCCGAGGCACGGGCGATCGTGCTGACGCTGATCGAAACGGGGGCGCGGCCTTCAGAGGTCTGCAATCTTACGAAAGATATGATCAAACTCACCGATGGTGTGCCGCATATCCTGATCCAGCCTCGCTCGGATCCTGATGACCTACGCGAAATCAAGACGGCATCCTCGATCCGCGCCGTGCCTCTGGTTGGGGTGGCATTGGCCGCTATGAGCGCGCATCCGGACGGTTTTCCTCGATACAAGAACAAGGAGAACGGACTCTCGGCAACGCTCAATAAGTGTTTTCGGGAAAACAAGCTGTTCCCGTCATCGCGCCATAAGATCTATTCCTTCCGCCATTCTTTCGAAGATCGGATGAAGGAGGCTGGCATTGATACCGAGTTGCGCATGATGATGATGGGGCACGCGATCGACCGGCCGCAGTATGGCGAGGGCGGCTCGCTGTCCTGGAAGCGAGAAGCCCTGGAGAAGATCAAGCTGGAGTTTGATGGATCGATAGTGTGATGAATTGCTCCCAATTGACGTGAGGCTATGATCGGATGAAGCGCATTTGGGCAGATTTGCTGCTCATCAGGTGGTAGCGCAGCCTGTCTAGCTAATTTGATCAAGACAGAAGAGTGGGCGCCAGTTCGAAACCCAACACTCCCTTCAACATCGTCAATGCTAGCCTGCTCTTTCTGTGGCTTGCATCTTTTCCACACGCGCTCGCGCTGCTTCGAATATGGAGCGGTTTTGCTGGCGTTTTTCAATCTGGCCCTCTACCCAAGTGTAGAGCTCAAGCAGTGGAGCAGCCTTGTCTCCCCGCGCGACAATCTCCTGTGCGAGGCGATCCAGTCCTTTTTCGATGTCGGCGACCGGCACATGGAGTGGGATATCGGATGGCATTTTTGTCATCCCCTCCACCTCCATGCTTCAAATTCTCTGACCATTTCGCGCCAGCGGGCCGCTGCCGCAGTATCGGTGTTCAGTTCGGTGCGGCTTGGGATCGCAAGAATGGATCGTACGCGCGTTGCAGCTGTCGTGTCGGTGGCGGGTTTTGGCAGGTTGTGTCTTTCGATCAGAAACCGCTTGAATTCTGGGTCGGCGCATTTCATGGCACATTCGGCAGAATAGTCCTTCGCTGGTCTGCCGCCCTTGGCCTCGAGCGCCCGCCGCAGTTGCTCGATCTCGCGTCGTCGTTCGGCATCGCGGCGCGCTGCTGCATCCAGCATGCCGATCAGGTCGGCCGGAATCTCGATATGCCTTCGGATCAGTTCGCGGTTGTCTGCCGGGCAGGAGACCGGAAGCGAGCAGATGATCTCCGGTTCGCCCGGTCCCGATACCTCCAGATGCATGCCCTCCGTGTCGGCCATGACGTCGGAGAGCGGTACGGCGCTCGTGATCAGCGCGCGATAACCTTCCAAACGCTCCCTTGCGGGCAATCTGTCATGCATGGTGCACCTCGCACCGAAGCAACTCAGCCGCCGCGGGGGAGTGTGCTTCCGTTGGGCTCGCGGCGTTACGCGCTCCTGTCATGGTGTCAGACCCCGGATACCGCAGCGAGGGCGCTTTCGAAGGCGATGATTGCTCGCACTGTGAGCATGAGAAGAAGCGCACTGCCGATGACGACCGTCGGGAGTGCGATACGGCGCAGCAAGTCGCAGTCGTCTTGCGTAAGGGGGTGACGGTGAGCTGTCAGGCGCGTGTTCATATTTCGACGCCTTTTTTAGCATTCATGTCCGCAAAGATCAGCGAAACCATGCCATGCTTGCCGAGCGTATCGTCGAAGCGCCTCCAACGCAGACTATCTGGGTCGAACAGCGCGTCGAAGGTTCGCTCGGATGGCTCCATATCCGCGGGAAGGAAACCGCCGTTCGCAAGGGGCGTTGGGGTGGTGCAGCAGGTTTCGTTCGTTTTCGCAGGCTCTATCCCTGAGGGCGAAAGCAGGCCGCCTGGCATGAGTTTTGCGTATTCGAAGAACTCCGGTTGGTCCATCTCGTCCAGGGTGTCCCATATCTGGTCGAGATTGCCCCAGACAATGCCATGCAGCATTTTGGTTTCTGCGGCTCTGACCAGATAAACACTCATCGCACTTCTCCATTCCTTGTCTTCGACCCGCCTATTTAAACGAGACGAAGAACAAGATAGACGCGATAGCGTTCATGTCAACAGATATGACGCTATAGAGTTTATTTTGGCTAGAGGGTTGTCGGTGTCATCAATTCGCGGAAAAGTGGCCGCAAAAGGACTCAGAATTTAGCAAAGAGCGACGGAATGAAGAGAGCTAGGTCAAGCCAGCGTGGACAGATTGATGGTATCGGTCTGAAAGAGCTTATGAGGATGCTGGGTGCGCTGGATGGTGAGGGATTGGGAGACGTTGTTATTGATTGCCGGAATTTGATCGAGATTTTAGGATCTGAAGGATGCCTGCTCGCGCCTCAGGATAAGCCTCCAGAAGGGATAGAATCTCTTCGGCTTCGGCGCTGACTTCAATTCCGTAGACGATTTGAGATAGACCGACATTGATCTGCTGGCAGATTGCGATCAGGTTATCAATCGTGGGGTCTTTACCTTCGTTGAGGATGCCCGAGATATATGAGGGGCCGAGGCCCGCGGCCAGCGAAATTGATCGCCGAGAGCGACCGGTAGTTTCAATTGCGGCGCTAAGCCGCTCTCTCCAGCCTGTTCTAGTCATAGCCCGGAATATCCTAGATTTGGCAGGGAAAATCACGTCTTTTAAAGAATTCGCTTGACGTCGACGCGATAGCGTTCATATCTGTGGCGTATGAGTGAATTTCCGGACCAGCTACCTTTCCAGACCGATTGGCTTTCGATTGCCAATACTCTGTCGTCGTTAATCTCCTTCGAGAGGGCGTCAATTGGTTGGCGGCCTTTTCTTCTCCCTCCCATCCCATTTCGCGCGCGCCGAGCCACACCTCCCGTGGCCCGTTGCAGCGCGCGACGCACGGCCGGCCTTTTGGCTGGCTTGTGCCGGGGGCGCCGGGGCAGGGCTTGTGGGAGCCTGCTCCGGCGCCGCGGTGAGCTTCGCTCGCAGGCTTCGGCGCTTCTTTCATCCTGTCCTTCCCGACTGCGCCCGCCCTAGCGGCTCTGTTCGACTGATCCGACCCTAAACCGCGATCCACCGTCC
>NZ_CFHTCS010000071.1:0-15379 GCF_984369615.1 Martelella sp.
CCGGGTCCTTCCTGTTGACCACGTTTCCGCCGATCTTCACCTCGCCCTCGGTGATCGCTTCGAGGCCGGCGACCATGCGCAGAAGCGTGGACTTGCCGCAGCCCGACGGGCCGACAAGGACGATGAACTCGCCGTCCTCTATGTGGATATCGACATTGTCGACCGCGCGGGCGTCGCCGGAATAGATCTTGGAAACCCTGGAGATTTCGATTGCAGCCATTTTTGTTTTCCTATTTGTCGCTTTCCGTCAGGCCCTTGATGAACCAGCTCTGGAAGATCACCACGATCAACACCGGCGGCAGCATGGCGAGAACCGCCAGCGCGAAGGCCTGGTTATATTCGGGGATCTGGCTTCCGACCCAGACGAGGAGGATCTGCTTGATGCCGCGCACCAGCGTGTAGAAGCTTTCCTCGTTGGTCATGATCATCGGCCACAGATACTGGTTCCAGCCATAGACGAACATGATGATGAAGATCGCCGCCATCATCGTCTTCGACAGCGGCACGAGAATGTCGATGAAGAACTTGAACGGCCCGGCGCCGTCGATGCGGGCGGCTTCGAGAAGTTCGTCAGGCACCGACTTGAAGAACTGGCGGAAGAAGAATGTGCCCGTGGCGGACGCCAGAAGCGGCACGATCAGCCCCGTATAGGTGTTGACGAGGCCAAGCCGGGTCATGACGTCGTAAGACGGCAGGATGCGCACTTCGAGCGGGAGCAGCAGCGTGGTGAAGATCATCCAGAAGAACAGCGTCGAAAACCGCGAGCGGAAATAGACGAGGCCATAGGCAGCCAGCATCGACAGGACGATCTTGCCGACGGCAAAGCCGATGCCGAGGATGAAGGAATTCATCACCATGCGGGCGCCGGTCACGTCGCCGGTAAACCCGCCGCGCGTGGTCAGAACCTCCTTGTAGGTCTTGACGAAGTCATCGCCCCAGGTGACCTGAAGTCCCTTCATGTGGACATCGACGGCTTCATGGGTAGAGGTCATGAAGGCGACGAAGATCGGCCCGACCATGATGAACACGCCGAAGAGCAGGATGAGATGGTCAGTCAGAGTTGTCTTGTGCATCGTTCCCGCTCCTCAATTGTAGTGCACGCGCCGCTCGATGAAGCGGAACTGGAAGAAGGTGAGCACCAGCACGATCAGCATCAGGATCACCGATTGCGCGGCCGAGCCGCCGATGTCATTGCCGCGGAAGCCGTCCATATAGACCTTGTAGACCAGCGTGATCGGGTTGTTGGCGGCCTTGTCCTTCACGATCACGTCGATGATGCCGAAGGTGTCGAACAGCGAATAGGTCATGTTGATGATCAGCAGGAAGAAGGCGGTCGGCGCCAGCAGCGGCAGGGTGACGGTCCAGAACCGGCCAAGGCGCGAACGGTTGTCGATTGCCGCCGCCTCGCGCACCGAAACGGGTATGGACTGGAGGCCCGAGAGGAAGAAGATGAAATTGTAGGGGATCTGCTTCCACACGGCGACGGTGATCATCGCAAAGGCGGTGTCGAAGTAATTGATGCCGACCTTCATGTCCCAGCCGAACCAGGCCGCCAGTTTGACGAAGGGGCCGATATGCTGGTCGAAGAACATCATGCCGATCAGGCCGGCGACCGGCGGCGCGATGGCGTAGACGGAGATCAGCAGCGTCTTGTAGCTGCTCGAGCCGCGAATGACGTCGTCAGCCTTGGAGGCGAGCAGCAGGCCGAGCGTGAGCGAGAAGAAGGTCACCAGAACCGTGAAGATCACGGTGAACTGGGCGACGCGCAGATAATAGCTCGATGTCAGCGCATCGAGGTAATTGTCGAGGCCGACAAAACTCGCGCTGAAGCCGAAGGGATCCTCCAGATAGAAGGACGACTGGATCGCCTGAACAGACGGCCAGTAGAAGAAGATCACGATGATGGCCATCTGCGGCAGCACGAAGAGATAGGGCAGCAGCGGCGAATTGAACTGGACGCGCTTCATGGCAACTTTCCGATATGGCAAAGTCCGGGGGCGTTATGCCCCCGGACCGAACATCTCCGAACGATCGCTTGGGATCAGTTGGAAGCCGTCTTGGCGAAGCGGGCGAGAAGGGCGTTGCCCTCTTCCTGGATCGTCGCCATGGCGTCTTCAACGGAGGTCTCGCCGGCGAAGATCTTGTTGTATTCGCGTTCCATGACTTCGCGGATCTGCGGGTAGAAGCCCATGCGGTAGCCCTTGGACCATTCGCCGCCCGGCAGCGAAAGCTGCTGGATGCCGACCTCGGCAACCGGCTGTTCTTCGTACCAGCCGTCTTCCTTGGCCAGTTCGTAAGCGGCGGTCGTGACCGGAACATAGCCGGTGGACTTGTGCCAGAAATACTGGATTTCCGGGGAGGTCAGGAACTGGAAGAAGTCGGCCGTGCACTTGTTCTGGGCATCATCCTTGCCGGAAAGCGCGAAGAGGGCCGCGCCGCCGATGAAGGAGTTGGTGCCGGCGCCCTCGATGGCGTCCCAGTAGGGCAGGAAGGTGGCCGAGAAAGGCATCTGGGCGGATTTCTGCAGGCCGCCGAAGGAGCCGGAGGAGCCGACCCAGAGCGCGACCTTGTCTTCCTCGAAGGGTTTCTGGTTGTCGGACCAGCCGGCGCCATAATAGCCGAAATAGCCGTTGTCGTACCAGTCCTTGAGCTTTTCGTACATCATGACGTGCTCGGGCGTGGTGACGAGAATCTCGGTGCCGTCGACGCTGTCATAGCCATTATTGTTGGTGGCGAACTGGAGATTGTTGCGCGAGAAGAAGTTCTCGGTCATTTCCCAGGTGAGCTGCGACTGGACGAGCGGGACATAGCCGGCGTCCTTCAGGGCAGGGGCGATCTCTTCGAACTCTTCCCAGGTCTTCGGCGCTTCGACGCCGGCCTTTTCGAAGGCTTCGGTGTTGATGTACATGATCGGCGCCGAGGAATTGAACGGCATGCCGACGAACTTGCCATCGCTGTCCGCGTAGAAATAACGTACGCCTTCGATGAAGTCTTCGCGGTTGAAGTCGTAGCCGGCGTTATTGATCAGGTCTTCGGCCGGAATGGCGGCGCCCTTGGCGTTCATGATCGTGGCGGCGCCGGCGTCGAACACCTGCAGGATGTTCGGCTGTTCGCCCGAGCGGAAGGCAGCGATGCCGGAAGCGAGCGCTTCTTCGTAAGTGCCCTTGGAAACCGGCGTCAGGTTGCAGGCATCCTGGCTTTCGTTGAAGCGCTTGGAAATCTCGTTGATGACGGCCTGGTTGTTGCCGCCCATGCCGTGCCACCAGGTGATGTCGGTGGCGGCGAAGGCGGTCGAGGTCGAAAGGCCGACGGTCAGCGCGGCCAGAACAAATTTCTTCATGATGAAAGTCCCCGTTCAGAATCTGAGTAATCATCGCGGTGGATGATGGAAGCGGGGTATCGCGCCTACGTGACGTCCGAACGACGATTTTGTTTCAAATTTATAAAACCGAGCGCGCGGATGTTTTCATTTGCGCACTCCCGGTGTTCGTATCGTCAAAAGGCATCCGGGAAGTGCCGGGGCAGGCGGTGGGGCAGAAAGGCGAGAATGTCATACCGTTGCGAAAGGCGGTGCGCGTCGGGTTGGCGCGAAAGCCAGACATCGGAGGCGGCGCGGATGCGTCTTTGGGCCGTGGCGGTCACGGCGTCGATCGCCACCCTTTCGCTCGTCCGCGCCTTGACCTCGACAAAGACGGCGAGGTCGCCTTTGCGGGCAATGATGTCGATTTCGCCGGCGTGGCATTTGAAGCGCATGGCGAGGATGCGGTAGCCTTTGAGGCGAAGATAAAGCGCGGCAAGGCTTTCGGCGCGCCGCCCGCGTCGTTCCGCCTCCCGCCGTCTTGTCGCCTCACGCCCCATCGCCGTGCTTCAGGTTGAGAAGCCGCTGGTAGAGGTCCTTGCGCGCAAGGCCGGTCTCCCTTGCGGCCTGCGCCGCCGCTTTCGCCGCAGGCATATCGGCGACGAGCCGTTTCAGCAGCGCATCGACATCCGCCGCGCCCGGCGCATCCGGCGTTGGCGGCGGGCCGATGACGAGCACGATCTCGCCTTTGACCTCTGCGTCGCGATAGGCCTTCGCAAGTTCGCCAAGCGTGCCGCGCCGGAATTCCTCAAAAGTCTTGGTCAGTTCCCGGCAGACGGCGGCCGGCCGATCCGCGCCGAGGACGTCGCTGGCCGCTTCAAGTGAAGCCCCGATGCGGTGCGGCGATTCGAAGAAGATCAGCGTTGCCGGAATATCCGCCAGTTCCGCCAGCCGGTCGCGGCGGCCCTTGTCCTTGTGCGGCAGGAAACCGGCGAAGAAGAAGGCGTCATTGGGAAGCCCCGCGCCGACAAGGGCGGCCAGCGGCGCCGACGCGCCGGGGATCGGCACGACCTTGATGTCTTCCGCGATCGCCAGTCCCGCGAGCCGGTAGCCGGGGTCGGAGACGAGCGGCGTTCCGGCATCGGAGACGAGGGCGACGCTCTTTCCCGCGCGAAGCGCTGACATCAGCTGCTCCCCGGCCTTTTCCGCATTGTGCTCGTGATAGGCGAAGGGGCGCCTGGCGATGGCGAAACGGTCGAGCAGCTTGCGGGTAACGCGCGTATCCTCGCAGGCGAGAATGTCCGCGCCGGCAAGGGTCTCGAGCGCGCGCACGGTGATGTCGCCGAGATTGCCGATCGGGGTGGCGACAAGGTAAAGGCCGGGTGAAAGCGGCCGGGCCTCGATTGAATGTCCCGCGATTTCAAATCTGTTGCCGTCGCTCATCTCACGTCCCCGTTTTCCCTCTTTGATCATGGCCGTCATCCCGCGACAAGGGGCGAGGGCGCCTCCCCGGCCCCGTAGGCAACCGGAATATGGGTGGAGGCTTGCTGCCGGGCCTTGCAATCGGCGCGAATTTGCTGTCATTTTGTCTCCCCGCCCGCGGCCTTTTCGGACGCGAGGCCCCGTTCGACTGCCGTCCGGCATTTGACCCGTGCGAAAGAGTGAAAGCGAAAGTCATGCGTATCACGCTCGAAAGATCCGACCTTCTGAAGTCCCTGAACCATGTTCACCGCGTGGTCGAGCGCCGCAACACCATTCCGATTCTCTCCAACGTTCTGTTGAAGGCCGAGGGCAATGATCTCGAGATGAAGGCGACCGACCTTGACCTCGAGATCACCGAAAAGACGCCGGCCATGGTCGAGCAGGCGGGCGCGACCACCGTTCCCGCCCATCTGCTCTACGAGATCGTGCGCAAGCTTTCCGACGGCGCCGAGGTTTCGCTGGCGACGGCCTCCGACGGTCAGACCATTTCGGTCGCCTCCGGCAAGTCCAAGTTCTCGCTGCAGTGCCTGCCGCAGGAGGATTTCCCGGACCTGACCGCCGGCACGTTCAGCCATGCCTTCAAGCTGAAGGCCGCAGATCTCAAGATGTTGATCGACCGCACCCAGTTCGCGATCTCGACCGAGGAAACGCGCTACTATCTGAACGGCATCTATTTCCACGCCATGACCGAGGGCGCCGAGCTGAAGCTGCGGGCCGTCGCCACCGACGGTCACCGCCTGGCGCGCGCCGAGATCGATGCGCCCTCGGGATGCGAGAACATGCCGGGCGTCATCATTCCGCGCAAGACCGTCGGCGAATTGCAGAAGCTCGTCGATGACCCCGAAATCATCGTGCACGTCGAGGTCTCCGACGCCAAGATCCGCTTCACCATCGGTTCGGTGGTCATCACCTCCAAGCTGATCGACGGCACCTTCCCCGATTACCAGCGGGTGATCCCGGCCAATAACGACCGCGAAATGCGGATCGAATGCGATGCCTTCGCCAAGGCGGTCGATCGCGTCTCGACTGTTTCGTCGGAGCGCGGCCGCGCCGTCAAGCTGTCACTTGCCGAAGGCCAGCTGACGCTTACCGTCAACAATCCCGATTCGGGCAGCGCCACGGACGAACTCGCGGTCGGCTATGACAGCGAGGCGATGGATATCGGCTTCAACGCCAAATATCTGCTCGACATCACCTCGCAGCTGACCGGCGACGAGGCGATCTTCCTGTTCGCAGACGCCGGCTCGCCGACGCTGGTGCGCGACACCGACAGCAAGAACGCGCTTTATGTGCTGATGCCGATGCGGGTCTGACGCCTGCTTTTTTCTTCCCATCAGGCGCCTTTTGTGCGAGTTGAAGCGCGAACAGGACGCTTGTCGAGAAGGAGTTGTGGCATGAGTGCGCGCGAACGCTTGATCGTGGGACTGGATGTTCCGGGGGTGGACGAGGCGGCGCAGATGGTGGCGCGGCTCGGCGACAGCGTCTCCTTCTACAAGATCGGCTACCAGCTTGCCTTTGCCGGCGGGCTTTCCTTCGCCCGCGAACTGGCGGCGGACGGCAAGCAGGTCTTCCTCGACATGAAGCTGCTCGACATCGACAACACGGTCGCCAAGGGCGTCGAGAACATCGCCAAGATGGGCATGTCGATGCTGACGCTGCATGCCTATCCCAAGGCGATGCGCGCGGCCGTGGAAGCGGCCGAGGGCTCCGGGCTCTGCCTTCTCGGCGTCACCGTGCTGACCTCGATGGACGATGCGGATCTCGCCGAGGCAGGCTATCCGGGCGATGCGCAGGCGCTGGTGAAACGGCGCGCCGCACAGGCGGCGGAGGCGGGAATGGGCGGCATCGTCTGCTCGGCGGCCGAAGCGGTTCTGGTGCGCGACATCATCGGGCCGGAACGCGCGATCGTCACGCCCGGCATCCGCCCGGCGGGGACGTCCGCGGATGATCAAAAACGGGTAATGACGCCGGCCAAGGCCATTGCCGCCGGCGCGTCCCACCTCGTCGTCGCCCGGCCGATCCTCCGCGCGGAAGACCCGAAGGCGGCGGCAGAGGCCATTGTCGCCGATATCGAAAGCGCTATGTCACAGGAAACAGGGTCCGCATAAAGGGCAATGTGTCACTTTCGACACGCCAGGGGCGAAATCTCATGAAGCGGGCGGCGCCGGCGAAAACTGCGTCAGCTTGACCCTTCACCTTCAGCCCTGTTTGGGCTATTGCACTCGGGTAATCACTTCGGCTTTCGGCGATTTCAGGAGCTAGGCATGACGCTATCGAACATTCCTCCGCTGGTCACGGTCTTCGGCGGGTCGGGTTTCGTCGGGCGCTATGTCGTTCGCGCGCTTGCCAAGAGGGGCTATCGCATCCGCGTTGCCGTGCGCCGGCCGGATCTGGCGCTGTTCCTGCAGCCGCTCGGCAATGTCGGGCAGATCACCTTCTTCCAGTCCAATCTGCGCTATCCCGATTCGGTGCGCCGGGCTGTGGAAGGCGCCGATCATGTCGTCAACTGCGTCGGCATCCTGTTTGAAAGCGGCAAGAACGGCTTTGACGCGGTGCAGGCCGATGGCGCCCGTCTGGTGGCCGAATGCGCGCGCGATGCCGGCGCCACGCTGACCCACGTTTCGGCAATCGGCGCCGACGAGAAGAGCGAATCGCACTATGCACGCTCCAAGGCCAAGGCCGAGGCTTCCGTCCGCGAGATCCTGCCGGAAGCCGTGATCGTCCGTCCCTCGATCATCTTCGGGCCGGAGGATGATTTCTTCAACAAGTTCGGCAAGATGTCGCTGATCTCGCCGGTTCTGCCATTGATCGGCGGCGGCAGGACGAAGTTCCAGCCCGTCTATGTCGGCGATGTCGCCGAGGTGATCGCGCGCGCCGTTGACGGCAAGGTCGAAGGCGGCAAGGTCTACGAGCTCGGCGGCCGCGACGTGCTGACCTTCCGCGAATGTCTCGAGGAGGTGCTGCGCGTGACCGGCCGCAAGCGCGGCCTTGTGTCGCTGCCCTTCGGCCTCGCTTCGTTCTTCGGCGGCATTGCCGGCTCCGTGCCGCTGATCGCGCCGCCGCTGACGGCCGATCAGGTAAAGCTTCTGAAATCCGACAATGTCGTCTCCGAGGAGGCTGCAGCCGAGGGTCGCACGCTTGCAGGTCTCGGCATTCGTCCCGCCCAGCTTGACGCGATCCTGCCGACCTATCTCGTGCAGTACCGCCAGCACGGCCAGTTCGGCCGCGCTGCCTGAGCCGCCGGCGGCGCAGGGTCTTTCGCCTGGATAAGAGAAAAAAAACCGGGTTCTGCGGAACCCGTCACATGGCCTACGTCTTTACCAATTATTGAAAGGTCATCAGGAAGATGGCCTTGCCGGTCCCACTGAAACAAGGTGTCTTTGAAAATGGGTAAGTCGATTGCTGTTCTGTTTGCAGGCGCGGCTTTGATCATCATGGCGGCTTCTCTGGCAGCGCCCGGCAGTATCGCGGCGGGCAAGCCGGGCTGCGCGCCTGCCTACGGCATTGATCCCTGCGCCATGGCTTCCATCAAGTAAAGTCTTTCGACGGGTGAACGCTGTTTCACCGTGACGTGAGCGCCGCCGCCGGCGTTTAATCTTGACAACGACCCTCTCCTTTTGCAAATAAGAGACGATCGCTGACGAACGTCAATGGTGAAGGGCATGCTTGTCTGCAGCTGCAATTTTGTGACCGAGAAAGAAATCGTGGACGTGGTGAACGAGCTCCTCGACGAGGATTGCTGGCGCATCATCGTTCCCGGCACGGTTTACAACCGCATGCAGAAGCGCGGCCGATGCTGCGGCTGCTTCCCGAACGTCATCGATATCATCGTCCGCACCTCCGAGCAGTATCACGTCAATCGCGACTCGACCGGCGCCGAGTTTTGTGATTTTTTGAGCCGCCTGAAGAAGTTCCAGGAAGAAAAAAGGAGAACGGACGTTGAAAGGCGACAAAAAAGTAATCGAGCGGCTGAACGAAGCGCTGTTTCTTGAGCTCGGCGCCGTCAACCAGTACTGGCTGCATTATCGTCTGTTGCAGGACTGGGGCCTGACCAAGCTGGCGTCCAAGGAGCGTGCGGAATCCATTGAAGAGATGCACCACGCCGACAAGCTGACCGACCGCATCATCTTCCTCGAAGGCCATCCGAACCTCCAGACCGTGGCGCCGCTGCGCATCGGCCAGACGGTGAAGGAAGTGCTCGAGAGCGATCTCGCCGGTGAATATGAGGCGCGCAATTCCTACAAGGAATCCCGTGATATCTGTCACGAGGCTGGCGATTACGTCAGCATGAAGCTGTTTGAAGAGCTGATGATCGACGAGGAGGGTCATATTGATTTCCTCGAAACCCAGCTCGAACTCCTGGAATCGCTCGGCGAGAAGAAATACGCCCAGCTGAACGCCGGCGCGACCGACGAAGCCGAATAAAGGCGCTCTCGCTGAATGAAGGCGCTCTCGCTTTTGTATTTAGAAGGCCCGGGCCGCAGAGGTCCGGGTCTTCTCGCGTTCCGGGTCATCCCTTTGCGAAATGTCGGAACTCGGCGGTGACCTGCGCGTAGACGGCGCGTTTGAAATCCACGATCAGGCCCGCAAGTTCGTCGATATCGGTCCACTGCCAGGCGTCGAACTCCTGCATGTGGCCGTCCGGCGGCGGGTTGATGGCGATTTCGTTGTCAGATCCGAGAAAGCGGAAGGCGTACCAGCGCTGGGTCTGGCCGCGGTAGCGTCCCTTGAGGCCGATGCCGATCAGGTGTTCAGGCAGGTCGTAATTGATCCAGCCCTTCGATTCGCCGAGAAGCTCGACCGTCTTCATGCCTGTCTCCTCGTAAAGCTCGCGTTTTGCCGCCTCGAGCGGGGCCTCGCCCGGATCAATGCCGCCCTGCGGCATCTGCCAGAGCTGCGGCGAACCATCGGATTCCGAATTGCCTTCCGAAAGGCGACGCCCGAGCCAGACCTTGCCTTCCGGGTTCAGGGTCATCACCCCGACATTGGGGCGATAGGGGAGGTCGTGGGCTGCGGGGCGAGGCATTTTATCGGGCATGGTGCGCTCCTTGGGAGGGGAGAAGAAGGAATTTGGTGCTTTCCTACCACGCCGGAAAGGCTTGCCAAAGACCTATGCGGAGCGTTCCATCAGCGCCGTCATCGCCTTGCGGAAACGCGCCGAAATCGCCGCGCGTTTCAGGTGGCGTCCGCCTTCAACCTGCTTCTTTCCATTTGCCCAGACGCAATCCGGCCTGATCTGGTTTGCAAAGATGAACCCGTCGAGTGCCTGATCGTCCTTCAGCCATGGGGCGGCGCTGTCATCAAGCGAATCAAGCGAGAAGAAGCTTGCGGGCCTGCCTTCCGCAATGCCGGCCTCGATCCCCATGGCCTGCGCCCCGCCGGCTAGTGCACCGTTCAACAGGCGGCGACCGGTCGTACCGCCGGTTTCGGCAATCACGTTGCGCGCCCGCTCGCCGAGACGCTGGGCATATTCGAGCTGGCGCAGCTCGTCGGAAAGGCCGATCAGAACGTTGGAATCCGAGCCGATGCCAAAAACGCCGCCGGAGTTCAGGAACCGGCTTGCGGGGAAAATACCATCGCCGAGATTGGCTTCGGTCACGGGGCAAAGGCCCGCGACTGCGCCGGATTTCGCCAACCCGTCGGTTTCCGCTTCGGTCATGTGGGTGGCGTGGATCAGGCACCAGCGAGCATCGACGCCGGTATTGTCGAGCAACCATTCGACCGGTCGTTTTCCGCTCCAGGCGCGGCAGTCGTCGACTTCCTTCGTCTGCTCGGCGATATGCATATGCACGGGTCCATCGGTGAGGCCGGCAGCGAACGCGAGCTTCTCCGGCGTGACCGCGCGCAGGGAATGCGGCGCGACGCCGAGAACGGCGCTTTCCAGCCCGCCAACCACTTTTGCCGAAGCTTCCATCAGGCGCTGAAAGCTGTCGCGATCATGGATGAAACGGCGCTGGCCGTTGTTCGGTTCCGCGCCGCCGAAATTGGAATGGGCGTAGAAGACCGGCAGCAGCGTCAGGCCGATGCCGGTTTCGGAGGCGGCAGCGGCGATGCGCTCGGCCATCTCGCCGATGTTGTCGTAGTGGCTGCCGTCCTTGTCATTGTGGAGATAATGGAATTCGCCGACATGGGCGAAGCCCGCTTCCAGCATTTCCATGTAAAGCTGTGCCGCGATCGCCTCTGCCTCGTCGGGCTCGATTGCGAAGGTGAAGCGGTACATCACCTCCCGCCAGCTCCAGAAATTGTCGCTTGCGGGCCCGCGCCGCTCGGCAAGGCCCGCCATGGCGCGCTGGAAGGCGTGGGAGTGGAGATTGGCGACGGCGGGCACGATGATGTCGTGGCGCTCGTCCCCGGCTTCCGGCGCCTGATCGAAGGCGAGGCCGGCAATGCGGCCGGCGTTGAGCGAAAGCCGCGCATTCCTGCGCCAGCCTTCCGGTGTCAGCACGTTTTCTGCGAAGATCGTCATGGGCATCCGGTCCGTTCCGCCTCAAATTTATTCTTGCCGATTGTTTCATTATGTATATACATAATAATCAGCCAAGACAATAAGGGGGAAGAGATGCGTTCTGCGCCGAACACGCTTTTTACCAATGCCCGCCTTTGCGCCATGACCGGCAATGACATTGCGCCGGTTCCCGGCGTTCTGGCCGTCCGCGACGGGCGGATTGCTTATGTCGGCGCGGAAGAGGCGCTGCCAGCGAACTTCGCCGGGTTCGAGACGGTCGATTGCGGCGGCAGGCTGGTCACGCCCGCGCTGATCGATTGCCATACCCACATCGTTTATGGCGGCAGCCGCGCGAAGGAATTCGAGATGCGGCTTGAGGGGGTTCCTTACGAGGAGATCGCCCGCGCCGGCGGCGGAATCGTCTCGACCGTATCCGCCACCAATGCGCTTTCGGAAGACGATCTGGTCGAAATGGCTCTGCCGCGCCTCGACACGTTGATAGCCGAAGGCGTCGCGACCATCGAGATCAAGTCCGGTTACGGGCTTAATATTGAAGCCGAACTGAAGATGCTGCGCGCTGCCCGACGCTTGGCGACACTGCGCCCAGTGCGCATCAGGACCACCTATCTGGCTGCCCATGCCACGCCACCGGAATACAAGGGCCGCAACGGCGATTACATCGCGGAGGTCGTCCTGCCCGGTCTTGAAGCGGCGCATGCGGAAGGCCTTGTCGATGCCGTCGACGCATTCTGCGAGGGCATTGCCTTTTCGCCCGACGAACTGAAGCCGGTGTTTGAGAAGGCAACAGCACTTGGCCTGCCGGTGAAGCTGCACGCCGAACAGCTTTCCAATCTGCACGGCGCGGAAATGGCGGCGTCTTATGGTGCGCTCTCCGCCGACCATCTCGAATATCTCGATGAGGCTGGCGCAAAGGCAATGGCTGAGGCCGGGTCGGTCGCGGTGCTGCTACCCGGAGCGTTCTATACGCTGAAGGAAAAGCAGCTTCCGCCGGTCGCAGCCCTGCGCGAGGCCGGCACGCGGATCGCGCTCGCGACCGACTGCAATCCCGGCACATCGCCGCTCACCTCGTCGCTTCTGACCATGAATATGGGGGCGACGCTTTTCGGGTTGACCGTTGCCGAATGCCTTGCCGGCGTCACCCGCAATGCCGCCCGCGCGCTCGGTCTTGCGGAGGAAACCGGTACGCTGGAAGCCGGCAAGGCGGCCGATATCGCGATCTGGGATGTCGATGCGCCGGCCGAACTGGTCTATCGCATCGGTTTCAATCCGCTTTCCCGGCTTTATGTCGGCGGCCGCGAGGTTTCGCGATGACGCTTGTTCTCACCCCCGGCAGCGTGACGCTGGCCACGCTGGAAAAAATCTATCGCGGCGATGATGCCGTGCGGCTGGACCCCGGCTGCGACGTTGCCATCGAAAAGGCCGCCGCCCGCATTGCCGCGATCGCCGCCGGCAATGAACCGGTCTACGGCATCAACACCGGCTTCGGAAAACTGGCTTCGATCAGGATCGATGCCGCCGATACCGCGACCCTGCAGCGCAACCTCATCCTGTCGCATTGCTGCGGCGTTGGCGCGCCGCTCGATGGCAGCGTCGTGCGGCTGATCATGGCGCTGAAGCTGATCTCGCTCGGCCGCGGCGCCTCCGGCGTGCGGCCGGAACTGGTGCGGCTGATCGAGGATATGCTGGCAAAGGACGTCACCCCCGTCATTCCGGAAAAAGGCTCGGTCGGGGCGTCCGGCGATCTTGCCCCGCTTGCGCATATGGCAGCGGTGATGATGGGCGAGGGCGAAGCATTTTTCGAAGGCGAACGGCGTTCGGGACGCGATGCGCTGGCAAAAGCCGGCCTAAAGCCCGTCCAGCTTGCAGCGAAGGAAGGGCTGGCGCTGATCAATGGCACGCAGGTGTCGACGGCGCTCGCGCTTGTCGGCCTGTTCCGTGCCTTCCGCTGCGCGCAAACCGCCTTGGTCACCGGCGCGCTCTCCACCGATGCGGCGATGGGTTCGCCGGCGCCCTTCCATCCCGATATCCACGCGCTGCGCGGTCATCAGGGCCAGATCGATGCGGCGGCAAGCTTGCGCGCCCTGCTCGAAGGCTCGGAAATCCGCGTTTCCCATATCGAAGGCGACGAGCGGGTGCAGGACCCTTACTGCATCCGTTGCCAGCCGCAGGTCGATGGCGCCTGTCTCGATCTTCTGCGCCAGGCCGGCCGCACGCTGGAAATCGAGGCCAATGCGGCCACCGACAATCCGCTGGTGCTTTCCGATGACAGCGTCGTTTCCGGCGGCAATTTCCATGCCGAACCGGTGGCGTTTGCCGCCGACCAGATCGCCATCGCCGTCTGCGAGATCGGCGCGATTGCCCAACGCCGGATCGCTTTGCTGGTCGACCCGGCGCTCTCCTTCGGTCTGCCCGCCTTCCTGTCGAGAAAGCCGGGGCTGAATTCAGGGTTGATGATTGCCGAGGTCACCTCTGCCGCGCTGATGAGCGAGAACAAGCAGATGGCGCACCCGGCCTCCGTCGATTCGACGCCGACCTCGGCCAATCAGGAAGACCACGTGTCGATGGCCTGCCACGGCGCGCGGCGGCTTCTGGCGATGACCGAGAACCTTGCCAGCATTATCGGCATCGAGGCTCTGTGCGGCGTTCAGGGCGTCGAACTTCGCGCGCCGCTCGCCACGAGCCCGGCGCTGCAGCGGGTCATTTCCGCATTTCGCGCGCTGGTGACGACGCTTGAGGACGACCGCTACATGGCCGGCGATCTCGAAAAGGCTGCGGTGGCGGTGCGCGATGGCGTGCTGATCGATGCGGTCGGGGCAGGGGTGTTGCCGGAGTTGAAGGTTTGATGGCGCTTGTGGAAAGGAAAGGGGCAGTATCGCCCACGCCGGGGTTCCTCCCCTCACCCGGCGCATCCGTGCCACCCTCTCCCCTTCGGGGCGAGGGGGAGCGAAGCAGCCATCGCTGGAACGAGCGGATAGGCAGGGCGTCGCCGGCGTCCCCTTCTCCCCGTGGGGAGAAGGTGGCCGAAGGCCGGATGAGGGCAGGCGGCGCTGGCAGTAAATACAGACAGAGGAATATTTTCCCATGACCGATCCCGTTATTGTCAAACAGGGCTCGTCCCCCGTCATTCTCGGTTTTCCGCACACCGGCACCCATGTCCCGCCGGAGATCGAGGCGCGGCTGAATGACAACGGCCGCCTGCTTGCCGATACCGACTGGCATGTCGACCGGCTCTATGACAGGCTGCTGGCGGACGCGACCACGGTGAAGGCGACCTTCCACCGCTATGTCATCGACGCCAATCGCGACCCTTCGGGCGCGAGCCTCTATCCGGGCCAGAACACCACCGGGCTGGTGCCGGAGACGGATTTCGACGGCAAGCCGATCTGGAGGCAAGGCGAAGGACCGACCGAGGCGGATATCGCAGCGCGGACCCAAGCCTTCCACGCGCCTTATCACGCGGCACTGGCGGCGGAAATCGCGCGGGTTAAGGCCGAGCACGGCATCGCCATTCTCTATGATTGTCATTCGATCCGCTCGCGCATTCCCTTCCTGTTTGAAGGCAAGCTGCCGGATTTCAACATCGGCACCAATCTCGGCGTCACCTGCGCTCCGGAATTCGAGGCCGCGGTGTTGGGCGTCGTGTCGCTCGCCGATGGCTATGGCCATGCCGTCAACGGCCGCTTCAAGGGTGGCTGGACGACGCGGCATTACGGCCAGCCTGCGACGGGCGTTCATGCCATCCAGATGGAGCTGGCGCAGTCGACCCACCTTGCCACCGAGGCGCCGCCCTTTGCCTATGACGAGGAAAAGGCCGGCAAGCTGCGCCGCCATCTGCAGGATATTCTGGAGCGGATCGAACGCCTGTCGTTCTCCGCGCGCATGTAAGAGAGGGAACGACAATGACCGACAACCCGCGACACAATGCCCGCGAAATCCACGCCCCGACCGGCACGGAACTCAACGCCAAGAGCTGGCTCACCGAAGCGCCGCTCCGGATGCTGATGAACAATCTCGATCCCGATGTCGCCGAAAAGCCGCATGAGCTGGTCGTCTATGGCGGCATCGGCCGCGCCGCCCGCACCTGGGCCGATTTCGACAAAATCGTCGAGACGCTGAAGACGCGGGAAGACGAC
>NZ_CFHTCS010000072.1:0-15365 GCF_984369615.1 Martelella sp.
ACGGTTTCACATTTTCCGAAGGCGTGCTAGAGCGGGCCATCCGCAACCAACCTTGCAGATCAGTTGTTGCCCTGCGCTTGCAGCCGCGGTTTCCCGCCCGCTGGAGGCGCCTTCTGAAGGACCTTGTCATGGCCGTCGCCTCGAAGAAAATTCCCGCTCCCGATCTCGTCGAAATCAGAACCGCGCTGCTCTCCGTCTCCGACAAGCGCGGCATTGTCGAATTCGCCGGCGCTCTTGTCGCCCGCGGCGTGCGCCTGCTCTCCACCGGCGGCACCCACAAGGCGCTGGCCGAGGCCGGGCTTCAGGTCACCGACGTCTCGGCCATCACCGGGTTCCCCGAGATCATGGACGGACGGGTGAAGACGCTGCATCCCAAGGTTCACGGCGGGCTGCTCGCCATTCGCGACGACGAGGAACACCAGGCGGCCATGCGCGCGCACGGCATTGACGGCATCGATCTCGCCGTCATCAACCTCTACCCCTTCGAGGAGGTGCGCGCTGCCGGCGGCGACTATCCGACCACGGTCGAGAACATCGATATCGGCGGCCCGGCGATGATCCGCGCCGCAGCCAAGAACCACGCCTATGTCGCCGTTGCCACCGATCCGGACGACTATGGCGCGATCACAGCGGCGCTCGAGGCCGGCAACGGCACCCTGCCCTATGCGCTGCGCCAGCAGCTGGCAGCGCGCGCCTATGCCCGCACGGCCGCCTATGACGCGGCGATCTCCGCCTGGTTTGCCGAGACGCTGGCCATCGAGAACCCGCGTCACCTGACGCTCGGCGGCACGCTGCGCCAGGAAATGCGCTATGGCGAGAACCCGCACCAGGCCGCCGCCTTCTATGTCACCGGCGACAAGCGGCCGGGCGTCGCCAATGCCGTGCAGCACCAGGGCAAGCAGCTGTCCTACAACAATATCAACGATACCGACGCCGCCTTCGAGCTGGTCGCGGAATTCTCGCCGGAGATTTCGCCGGCCTGCGCCATCATCAAGCACGCCAATCCCTGCGGCGTCGCCCGCGCTGAAACGCTTCTGGAAGCCTATCGTCGCGCGCTCGCCTGCGACAACCAGTCGGCCTTCGGCGGCATCGTCGCGCTGAACCAGACGCTGGACGGACCGACGGCGAGCGAAATCGTCAAGCTCTTCACCGAGGTCATCATCGCGCCTGAGGCTGACGAGGAAGCCAGGGCGATCATTGCTGCGAAGAAAAACCTGCGCCTGCTCACCACCGGTGGCCTGCCCGATCCGCGCGCAAGGGGCCTCAATTTCAAGACGGTTGCAGGCGGCTTCCTTGTGCAGGGGCGCGACACCGCCATGATCGACGAGATCGAACTGAAAGTGGTCACGGAACGCGCGCCGAACGAGCGGGAGCTTGAAGACCTGAAAATGGCCTTCGCCATTGCCAAGCATGTGAAGTCGAACGCCATCGTCTACGTCAAGGACGGCCAGACGGCGGGCATCGGCGCCGGCCAGATGAGCCGCATCGACTCAGCCCGCATCGCCGCGCTGAAGGCCGAGGACGCGGCGAAGGCGGCCGGCTGGCCGGAGCCGATGACGCGCGGCTCCGCCGTTGCCTCGGAAGCCTTCTTCCCCTTTGCCGACGGTCTCCTGTCCGCTGTTGCCGCCGGCGCCACGGCCGTGATCCAGCCCGGCGGCTCGATCCGCGACCAGGAGGTGATCGACGCGGCCAATGCCAATGGCGTGGCCATGGTCTTCACAGGCACCCGCACCTTCCGCCACTGACAACTGACGGGCGGCAGGCTTTACTGCCGCCTTTCGCCGCGCCCCATCGCCGGCACGAACAGAACGAGCCCTGCGACGAGAAAGACGAGCAGGCTCGCCATGCCGATATTCGGCGAGCCGGTCCAGCCCGTCAGAATGGCAAAGGCGCCGGTGGCCAAGAAGCTCGTCATCCGGCCGGTCAGCGAGAACAGGCCGAAGAAACGTCCCGCCTCTTCCGGCGCGATGCGCGTTGCCAGAAAGGCCCGCGAGCCCGCCTGCACCGGCCCGAAGGCAAGGCCGATCAAAACGCCGTAGCCAAGAAACGCCTTTTCCGCTCCGGCGGCGAAAAGGCCGTCCCCGGAAACGGGCCCGAGACGCAGCAATCCGAAAAGGGTCGCCTCCTTCGTGGTCGATACGATGCCGAGCGTCGCCGTGACCAGCATCAGGAGCGCCACGAGCACAACCCCGCCCGCTGAGGCGCCGCGCCCGAAACGCGCGGCGAGAAAACAGCCGAAGATCGCCGCGACATTCAGGATGATGCCGAAAATACCGATCTCCATGGTCTTCCAGCCGAACATGCCCGCCGCAAACGCGCCGCCGAGGATGAGGATGCCGTTGACGCCGTCCATATAGAGCATGCGAGCGACGAGAAAGCGGATCAGCGCCGGCCGACCCTTGAGCGCCGCGAGGGTGGCCCTCAGGTCTTTGAACCCGTCGGCGATGGCGCGCCCGGCAGGCTTCAGCGGCGGGCGATCGGGCGTGAAGATGAAGAACGGCACGAGGAACGCGAAGTACCAACAGGCTGCCAGCGGACCTGTCAACCGTGCCGCCGCCCCGGTCTCCGGATCAAGCCCGAAAAGCGGCGTCAGGCCGAGCATGGTCAACCCGGTCTCGGGGTCGGCGGAGAGAAACAGCACGACGGCGATGAGGAAGATCATGCCGCCGAGATAGCCAAGCCCCCAGGCCTCGTTGGAGACGCGGTTCATGCGCGCGGGCCGGACCAGATGCGGCAGCATGGCATCGTTGAAGACCACCGAGAGCTCGGCCATCACGGTCGCCGCGATAATCAGCGTCGCCGGCCAGACATAGCCGGTTCCGGGCGCGGCAAACCACAAAAGGGCGAGGCTTCCGGCCTGGACGACGGCCATCGTTCCGATGAAACGCTTGTTGCGCCCGGCCGAATCCGAAAGCGCGCCGGCAAATGGCGCGCCGACGGCGACAACGAGCCCGGCAATCGTCGCCGCATGCGCCCATGCCGTCTGCCCGGCAACGGGATTGCTTCCGAGCTCGGATACGAAATAGGGACCGAAGATGAAGGTGATGATGACCGTGAAGAAAGGCTGCGCCGCCCAGTCGAACAACATCCAGCCGACAACGCCGGAACGCGGCGCCGAAGCGCGTCCGGCCGATGCCGTGACATTTTCCTCAAGAAGCGACAATGCGATCCATCCCGTGTGAACAGGATCGAGATTGCCGCTTCTGGCCGCTTTGTCAAACCCTGACCGGCATCAACCCAGATCGCGGGCCAGGTCGTTCAGGAGGCCGGCGGCGACCGTGGTCTTGGCAATCGACGGGTCGCCCGAGCGGGCAAGCCGTTCGAGCTGCTCGGCAATCTGCTGAACCCGCGCGGCATGCGCCTCGCGCCAGGCGACGACGGCGTTCTCCGCCTCCCCATGGCCGAGAAGCGCGTTGGCGGCGAGATCGCGCCGGCTGGCCGAAATCTGGTCCATGGAGCGGGCGAGCGCGAGCGAATCGTAGAAATCGCTCGGCTTCATCCGCGCGGCGACGCTCAGGAGCGGCGACACATGGAAGAGCTTGGTGACGCTGAAATAGGCGTCGGCCGCCCGTTCCAGGCTGTGGCCGCTGCGTCTTGCGATCTGCAGGGCCTCCGGCACGAACATCATGGCGAGGTGACGGGCGAGGCTTGCGGCGAGATCGTCCGGCACGCCGGCCTTGCGCCACCCCTCTTCCTGCCCGGCAAGCCACTCGGCTCTCGCATCGGGCAGAAGATCGGCAATCCCCGCCTCGAACGTGCCGAAGGCGCCTTTGAGCCGCGCGACTGCATTTGCGATTTCGCCCTCGGCAAGCCCGTTGCGGATCAGCAGGTGGGTCAGAATGCTGAAGAGGTAGCGAAGCTGCGTGTAGATTGCATTCTGCGTCCGCCCGTCGATCGACCCGTCAAGCGCGTGCACGGCGTGCCAGAGGTTCTCCATGCCGAAGCCGTCGCGGGCAATGATCGCCGCCTTGACCACCTCTGCCGGCGTCGCCGCCGTCATGTCGCAGGCATTGATGACGAATTCCGGCCCGCCGCGATTGATCACGTCATTGGCAAGCCGCGTGGCGATGATCTCGCGCCTGAGGCGATGCCCGCCGATATCCTCGGCAAAGGTCTCGCGCATGCGCTCGGGAAAATAGCCGTAGAGCAGCGGCTCCATATAGGGATCGTCCGGCAGCTCGCTTTCCAGCAACTGGTCGAACAGAACGATCTTGCCGTAGGAGAGCAGCACGCCGATTTCCGCGCGGGTCAGTCCGCGGTCGGACTGGCGGCGCGAACGCAGCGCCTCGTCATCCGGGAGCGTTTCAACCGTGCGGTCGAGATGTCCGTCCTTTTCCAGAACCTCCATCATCCGCGACAGGGACAGCATGCTGGCAAGACCCGCCTCATTGCTGAGCGAGATGGCAAGCGTCTGCAAGTAGTTGTTTTCCAGCACGATGCCGGCGACGGCCTCGGTCATCTCGGCGAGCAGCACGTCGCGATCCGCGCGCGTCAGGCGGCCCGCGCGCATGGCAGAGGCGAGCGCGATCTTGATATTGACCTCGACGTCGGAGCAGTTGACGCCGGCGGAATTGTCGATCGCGTCGGAGTTGCAGCGGCCGCCCTTGAGCCCGAAGGCGATGCGCCCCTTCTGGGTGACGCCGAGATTGGCGCCCTCGCCGATCACCTGAACGCACAGGTCCTCGGCGTTTATGCGGATCGGGTCATTGGCGCGATCGCCGACCTCGGCATTGGTCTCGCCGCGCGCCTTGACATAGGTGCCGATGCCGCCGAACCAGAGCAGGTCGGCCTTCGCCTTCAGGATCGCGGACATGATGTCGAAGGGCGTATATTCCCCTTGGGCAAGACCAATCGCCGCGGCGGCCTCAGGGCTCAGCTTCACCGCCTTTTCACGCCGAGAGATGATCATCCCGCCTTGCGACATCAGGCTCCGGTCGTAGTCCTGCCAGCTGGAGCGCGGCAGGTCGAACAGCCGCTTGCGCTCGGCAAAGCTCTTCGCCGTGTCGGGGTCGGGATCGATAAAGATGTCGCGGTGGTCGAAGGCCGCCACCAGCCGGATCTGTTCCGACAGCAGCATGCCGTTGCCGAAGACGTCGCCCGACATGTCGCCGACGCCGACGACGGTGAACGGCGTCGTCTGGATATCGATGTTCATTTCGCGGAAATGCCGCTTCACCGCCTCCCAGGCGCCGCGCGCGGTAATGCCCATCTTCTTGTGGTCATAGCCCGCCGACCCGCCGGAAGCAAAGGCATCGTCCAGCCAGAAATCGGCCTCCTGCGCCAGGGCGTTCGCGGTATCGGAGAAGGTCGCCGTGCCCTTGTCGGCGGCAACGACAAAATAGGGATCGTCGTCGTCGCAGCGCACCGTATCGGCAGGCGGGATGACCTTGCCGTCCTCGATATTGTCGGTGATCGACAGAAGCGTGCGGATATAGCTCTTGTAGGCCTCGCGCCCGGCGTTGAAGACCTCCTCGCGGCTGCCGCCGGAAGGCAGGGCCTTCGGATAGAAGCCGCCCTTGGCGCCGACGGGCACGATGACGGCGTTCTTGACCTGCTGCGCCTTGACGAGGCCGAGCACTTCCGTGCGGTAGTCCTGTCCGCGATCCGACCAGCGCAGCCCCCCGCGCGCCACCTTGCCGAACCGCAGGTGAACGCCTTCGACCTCCGGGCCGTAAAGGAATATCTCGCGGAAGGGCCGCGGCTCGGGCAGGATGGCCAGCGAGCGCGAGGCGAACTTGAAGGCGAGGTTCGGCCGCGGCGCGCCGCTCTCGTCGGTCTGGAAATAATTGGTGCGCAGTGTCGCGTCGACGAGCTTGACGAAGAGCCGTAGGATCCGGTCGTCATCGAGGTTCGGCACGCCTTCCAGCCCCTCGGTGATGGTGCCGCGCGCGCTCTTCAGCCCCTCGGCGCGGTCCGCGTCGGAAAGCGCGGGATCGAAAGCGGTGCGGAACATCAGGAACAACGCGCGCGCGATCACCGGATAGAGGCAGAGCGACTGGGCGACATAGTCGGCAGTGAAATTGACGCCGGCCTGGCGCAGATAATGCGCATAGGCGCGCAGAACGTTGACCTGGCGGGCATCGAGACCGGCAAGCAGCACCAGCCGGTTGAAACTGTCATTGTCGACGCTGCCGGTAAAGGCGGCGGCAAAGGCCTCCTCGAGGCGGTCGCCGTCAGCCTCCAGGTCGAAGACCGTCGAACCGTCGACCAGCAGCTCCATGTCATGGAGGATGACCTCGACGGGGCCGGCGCCGCCTGGTTCCAGCGTCAGGTCAAAGGTGCGTTCGGAAATCACGGTGAAGCCGAGGTTTTCCAGAAGCGGCACGCGCCGCGACAGGGCCAGATGACCGCCGGCATGGAAGATCTTGAGCCGCAGCTCCTCCTCGCCGTCATCATTGACGGGACGGTAGAAGGCGATGCGAATGCCGCTTTCGGCCGCCGTTTCAATCAACGGCAGGTCGGCAACGGCTTCCTCGGGGGAAAATGCCTCGTGGTAGGCCTCGTTTGCATCGAAATCGGGCGCTCCGGGGCCGGCGAGCGAACGGAAATGCTCCGACCAGTCGGCGGCGAGCCTGCGGACGGCCTCTTCCAGTTCGACCTGCGGCACCTCGGGCGTCTTCTCCTCGCTGTGGCGGCCGATGATGAACTGGACGCGGGCCGAGCGGCCTTCCGGAAACGAAGGGTAATAGGCGGAGACATGACCCTGATAGACCTCGGCGAGATATTCCCCGACCTTCTCCCTCAGCCGCGCGTCATAGAGATTGCGCGGAATATAGACGAGGACCGAGACAAAGCGGTCGAAGCCGTCGATGCGGCTCAACACGCGGATGCGCGGTCGCTCGGCCACATCCATGATCTGTTCGGCAAACTCGGTCAGCTGGGGGACCGGCACCTGGAACAGTTCGTCGCGCGGATAGGATTCAAGGATATTCTGCAGCATGCGCCCGGCATGGCTCTTGGGCTCGAAGCCGAAATGGCGCGAGACCTCGGCAAGCTTGGCGCGCAGCAGCGGAATGCGCGCGGCAGACTGGGTATAGGCGGTGAAGGTGAAGAGGCCGACAATGCGCAGTTCGCCCACGACCCTTCCATCCTCGCCGAAGCGCTTGACGCCGATATAGTCCATATAGGTGCGCCGGTGGACGATCGAGGTCGTATTCGCCTTGGTGACCAGAAGAAGCTCCGGGCCTTCCAGGAAGGCGAGGATCTCCGGGGTGGAGACGACCGGGTTCGTCCCGCGCCGCAGGACCCGCATCTCGGGATCGGAGAGAATGCCGATGCTGGAACCGGCCACATGCTCGACCCGTCCGGAGCCGCCCTCGTCGATATAGGCCAGTTCGCGCATGCCGAGAAAGGTGAAGTTGCCGTCGCGCAGCCATTCCAGGAAGTGTTTTGCCTCCTCGGCGCCCGCTTTCAGGCCCTCCGGGGCGCGCGCGTCCATCTCATCCATGGCCGTCTTCAGTTTCTCAAGCATCAGCGGCCAGTCGTTGACGGCAAGCCGCACATGCGCCATCACATAGTCGAGCCTCTCCTTCAGCCGTGCGCGCGTCTCCGGCGAAAGCGCGGCCACATGCACCTGTACATGGCTGATGCGATCTTCTGGCGCATGCTGGATTTCCGGCGAGAACGCGGTGACGGAACGGCCGGACCCTGCAATCAGGATCGGATGGACGGCAAGCAGGATATCGTTGGTGAACTCGCCGATCTCGGCCATCACCGAATCGTAGATGAAGGGCATGTTCCGGACTGTCACGGTGATCACATCGGTTGCGATGCCCGAAGGCGCGATGCCGGAGACCGGACCGACGGTGACGCGGGCCTCTGCGCCATCGAAGGCGCCGACCTCGCGCGCGGCGTGCACGGCCGCCTGTGCCAGCATCGCCGCATCATAGCGCGCGAGGTCCTCGGGGCTTGCCCGCTTGAACATGGAAAAAGGATTGATGAAGGGCTGATCGGCCGCAAGCGCTGCCTTTTCGGCGGCGGCCATCATGCCCTTGCGCATCTGATCGGATTTGTTTTCCATGTTTCCTCCAGCGTGTTCTTGTTTGTCAGTCGCCGGGAACGGCATTTGAAGCCGCCTTGTTGTCCCGGCCCTCTTCGACCTTTAACGTCGCCGTCATGACACTGGCTTGACAGCGCCCTCCAATAGGCGATTTAGAGCGTAAATGAGGCAAATGGCAAAACATTTCCGCTTTTTTGATCGCACTGGTTGCAAGCCCGACAGAGGATTTGAAATGACAGCAAAAACCGGCGCGGTCATCGCCATATCCAGCCATGTCATGCGCGGCGCCGTCGGCAACCGGGCGATCGTCTTCGCTCTCGAAACGCTTGGGCTTGCTACCTGGTCCGTCCCCACCATCGTCCTGCCCTATCATCCCGGCCACGGGGCGTCCACCCGGCTGACATTCGATGATGCCGGCTTCGCCCGGGCGCTTGCGGAGCTCGGCTCGAGCCGCTGGCGCGGCGAGATTTCCGCCGTCATCAGCGGCTATATCGCCGGCCCCCGACAGGCCGAGGCGATCGCCGCGCTGGTTGAGGGGCTCAAGGCGGACAATCCCGGGATCACCTATCTCTGCGACCCGGTGAGCGGCGACGAGAAGGGTCTCTACGTGCCGGAGGAAACCGCCGCCGCCATCCGCGACCGTCTTCTGCCGCTCGCCGATATCGCCACGCCGAACCGGTTCGAACTCTCTTGGCTGACTGGCCGGCCGATCGACAACAACAGCGCGGCGGTGGATGCCGCGCTTGCGCTCGGCCCCCGCGAGGTGGTCGTGACCTCCGCCCATGCCTTTATCCGGGACGGCGTGGCCGCGCTTTACGTGGACGGCCGCCAGGCGGTGCTGGCCGAGCACGGACGGCTGGAAAACCCGCCCAACGGACTGGGCGACCTGTTCTCCGCGCTCTATCTTGCGGCACGGCTTGCCGCACTTTCTCCCGCAGAGGCACTGGAGAAATCAACGGCGTCGGTCTACGAGGTTCTGGCGCGCGCCATTCGCGAGGGCGCCGACGAGCTGCAGCTTGAACGCAACACGTCCGGTTTTACGGCCCCTTTTGCAAAAGTTGGCCTTCGTCAATTGATGCATCCGGCCAGGCACCGTAGAAGAAAATGATGCGCGGCGATGCGCGAAAGAATGAGGATCAAGACAGATGGACGCGTTTCCCAAATCCCTTCTCGACGGCTACAGGAGCTTCATGTCCGGACGCTATGTCGAAGAGAGCGCGCGCTACAGGACACTGGCAGAGGAAGGTCAGAAGCCGCAGACGCTGGTGATCGCCTGCTGCGATAGCCGCGCCGCGCCGGAAATGATCTTCAACGCCCGCCCGGGCGAACTTTTCGTGGTCCGCAACGTCGCTAACATGGTGCCGCCCTATGAACCGGACGGCCAGTATCACGGCACCTCGGCGGCGCTGGAATTCGC
Source organism: Martelella sp. (assembly GCF_984369615.1). Taxonomy (NCBI): domain Bacteria; kingdom Pseudomonadati; phylum Pseudomonadota; class Alphaproteobacteria; order Hyphomicrobiales; family Aurantimonadaceae; genus Martelella; species Martelella sp. The sequence goes on from NZ_CFHTCS010000072.1 coordinate 9,417, forward strand.
TGTCGAGGGGCTGAAGGTGAAGAATATCGTCGTGCTCGGCCACGGTCGCTGCGGCGGCATCCACGCCGCCCTTTCACCGGAAGCCGAGCCACTGACGCCCGGCGATTTCATCGGCAAGTGGACGACGCTGCTCAAACCTGCGGCCGAACAGATCAATGCAAACTCGGCCATGACAGCCGGCGAGCGGCAGACGGCGCTGGAACGCATCTCGATCCGCAACTCGCTCTCCAATCTGCGCTCCTTCCCCAATGTCGCAGCGGCGGAGAAACAGGGCAAACTGAAGCTCTGCGGCGCATGGTTCGACATTTCCTCCGGCGAATTGTGGGTGATGGACAACAAATCCGGCGATTTCGCCCGGCCTGACTGAGCAACCCGGCAAAGCCTGTCCAGCCGTCATTCATCGAGCCGTTTTGCTTGAAAGCGTCTTTAAGGGTGGATCAGGGCGCCTGACCGGGTCGGGCGCGATGCATCGTCAGAGAAGAACGACGGCGCCGCTCAACGCCGGACGTCGTCCGCGTCGGCGCTTTCCTCGATCCGCTCCATATCGTCGTCCGACAGGCCGAAATGATGCCCGATCTCGTGGATCAGGACATGGGTGACGATGTCGCCGAGGGTTTCCTCGTTTTCCGCCCAGTAATCGAGAATCGGGCGACGATAGAGCGTGATGCGGTTGACCATCTCGCCGGTTTCCATGGTGAACCGCTCGGAAATGCCGCGCCCTTCGAAAAGTCCCAGCAGATCGAAAGGCGTTTCCAGCGCCATGTCCTCGAACACGTCATCGCTTGGAAAATCCGCGATCTCGACGACGAGATCACCGGTCAGCGCGCGGAAAGGCTCGGGCAATTTGGCATAGGCCTCGATTGCCAGGGCTTCGATTGCCTCAAGGCTCGGAGCATGCCGCCCCTGCCAGTCTTCGCTTTTGTTCATACGCGCCATTTCTGCTCCTTCGTCCGGCCCATATAGGCCTTTTTTAAGCGCATTTCGAGAAAAGAATACCGGGCCCCGCCGACGCGCTGAAGGAGGCGAAGGGTCCGGGCGCCGCAGGCCTTGCCGGGCGGCGGCAGCGTCGGCAGGCTTCAGGCGATCGCGCCGCCCGGCCGGCCCTTGAATCCGGGCTCCGTCCGCCCCCTTTCGCACGCCCCGAAAATTGCGCCAAACCTGCTTGACACGCATTGGCGAAGGCCCTAAGAACGCCCCGTCCCGCGCGGTCAAGCGCTGCCCGGGAACATCGTCCTTCACGCTGCCCCAAGCGGCAGAGCAGATATGAAGGTCCGGTTTGGCGGGGTAGCTCAGGTGGTTAGAGCAGCGGAATCATAATCCGCGTGTCGGGGGTTCAAGTCCCTCTCCCGCTACCAGAACCCTTTTTATGCAGTTCAAAGACATAGGTAACGGATTGTCCCCAAGACATGGGTGACAACCTCGTTTCGAACGGGTTGTCGACGGTTTGCACGGTCCTCCGCTTCAGGACACGATATTCGAGATAGACCGCGCAAGGCCAGCGTGCCGGGTGCCTTTGCCACCTGCGAGACGCAGGACTGGCGTGCTCTTTGAACATCGCCCTCCTCACCGGCGCATCGGCCCGAAAGCAGGAAAAGCTTATCGGCACGCACGATACCGAAGCTCAATATGTGGGCGCCTCCCGTGCGGGTGCGGATGGATGCCCGGCGCTCCAGCCAAGCCCGTTGCCCGCGCCGTCCCCGCCGAAATCGACAGGCTCTTGAAACCGCCGCGGCAAGGCCGCCTCAGAATTGCCATGACCATGGCAGAGAAAGCACGCATGGGCTGTTTGCATGCGCCTTGCCTATCGTCATGGTAAAAATCCCGCCCGGCCACTAAACCCTTCCTTCATCGTCGGCGGAACGAAGGACGGGAACGCCATCAAGACGGAGCGCGGGACTGTTTTAAAGACGGCATCGCTGGCGCAGTCGGCTCTCCCATAACGAGAGGATGTGTCGATGTTGAAGAAAAAAATCAACAAAAACAGAGAACTTCTGGCCGCAATCGGTATTTCCTCCAGGGCCCTTGGCGGCGTTGCCGTCTTCAGCGCCGTGGTGAACATTCTTGCCCTGACCGGCACGCTTTTCATGCTGCAGGTCTATGACCGCGTCATTCCCAGCCATTCCGGGGCAACGCTTCTGGCGCTCTTCGCGCTCGTTGTCCTGCTCTATCTCATGATGGGCATTCTCGACAATGCCCGCAGCCGGGTGCTCGCCCGGATCGGCGCCCGTTTTCAGGACCGGCTCGATGAACGGGTGTTCCGGATCGTCCTCAAGCAGTCGCGGCTGCCGTCGGAACGGCAAAAGCCCGCCGTGGCGCTCAACAGCCTTGGGACGATACAGGGATTTCTCGCCTCGCCCCTGCCGGGAGCAATCTTCGATCTGCCCTGGGTCCCGTTCTTTCTGACCATCATGTTCGCCTTCAGCGTCTGGCTCGGGCTTCTGGGTCTTGCCGGAGCGCTCGTCGTCACCGCGCTGGCGGTCGCCAACCAGTGGCTGACCAGGCGAAAAAACGCAGACGCACATGCGATCAGGCTTGAAGCGGATGCGGAAACGGAGCGTACGCGCAAGCAGCTTGAAACCATTCTCGGCCTCGGCATGGTCGATCCCTTTCTGGCGCGCTGGAAGCGCCTTCGCGCGGCCTCGCTCGAAGCCAATCTTGCGACCTCGGACATTTCCGGCCGGCTGACGTCGGCCTCCAAGGCGGTTCGGCAGCTGCTGCAGTCCGCGGCCCTGGGTCTCGGCGCAGTCCTCGTTCTCGCGGGCCATTTTCAGGCGGGCGCAATGATTGCCTGTTCCATCCTGCTCGGCCGGGCGCTCGCGCCGATCGAGCAGGTGATCGGCCAGTGGGGCCTGATCCAGCGCGCTTGGGAGGCCTGGAAAAACCTCTCGCTGATGTTTGGCGCCGTTGAAGACGAAACACAGCATATGCCCCTGCCGCGCCCCGCAGCGAAGGTCGATGTCGAGGCGGCGACCGTCGTGCCTCCCGGCGAGCGGAAGCCGGTTTTGCACGCCGTCACCTTCTCCGTCGCGCCGGGAAAGGCCCTTGCCGTCATCGGGCCCTGCGCGGCGGGCAAATCCTCTCTGGCGCGCGCGCTCACCGGGATCTGGCCGGCGGCCGCCGGCATCATCCGTCTCGGCGGCGCCGACATCAATGAATATCCGTCCGACACGCTCGGACGTTATCTGGGCTATCTGCCGCAGAACGTGACGCTGTTTCCGGGAACCGTGGCGCAGAACATTGCCCGTTTCGACGAGAAAGCCGATCCCGACGCGGTCGTGCGCGCTGCGCAGAAGGCGGGGGCCCACCAGATGATCCTCGATCTGCCCATGGGCTACGACACCCTCCTGACGGAGGGCGAGAGCCTGCTTTCCGGAGGGCAGCGCCAAAGACTTGGCCTCGCGCGCGCGCTTTACGGCGAGCCGCTGGTTCTCGTGCTCGACGAGCCGAATGCCAGCCTCGACGACGAGGGGCTGCGCGCGCTGAACGGCGCCATCGCCGAAGCCAAGGCCGATGGCCGTGCCGTCATCCTCATGTCCCACCGCCCTTCCGCGCTGGCGGAATGCGACTCTGTGCTTGTGCTCGAGAAGGGGCACGTGCGCGCCTGCGGCCCGCGTGACGAGGTGTTGAGCCGCATCGCCGGCACGCACATGCCGAACGTCGTTGCCGGAGGGGGTCATTGAGATGTCCGACAGATTGTCACCGAAAAAATTCCTCGTCACGGGTTTCGTCGCGCTCGCGCTCGGTCTCGGCGGCATTGCCGTCTGGGGGATCACGATGAACATCAACGGCGCCGTTATCGCCGCGGGGCAGGTCGAGGCGCAGGCGCGCCGCCAGGTCATCCAGCACCAGTATGGCGGCATTGTCGCCGAGATCGACGTGCGCGACGGCGAGGCAGTCAAGGCCGGCCAGCAGCTTGTCCGCCTCGATGACAGCGAGCTCAACGGCCAGCGGAAGATCCTCTCCCGCCAGATCTTCGAGGCGAGGGCCAAGCTGGAGCGGGCGCGCGCGCAGGTGCAGAGCGCGGGCGCACTCGCCTTCTCTCCCGGTCTCGTCGCCGGGGCTAGGGCCAATCCGGATTACCAATCCGTGCTGGAGGACGAACGGAAAGTGTTCAATGTCCAGGCGGAATCCAACGCCCTGATGGAGCGGCAGCTTGCAGAACAGCAGACGCAGGCCGAAGCCGTCATCGCCGCCGACCGGGAACAGATCGCCGCATTCGAGAAGGCCCTTGCCATCGATGAGCAGGAGATCGGCCGCTACCAGGGGCTGCTTGATCGCGGTCTGGCCCAGATGAACAGCGTTTCCAGCATGAAGCACGAGGCGGCCACGATCGAAGCCGAGATCGCCGATCTGAAGGCCGAGATCGCGGAAGTCAACGGGAAGCTCGCCGGCTACGCCGTGCAGTTGCTCAAGGTGAAGACCGATGCACGCCTTGCCGCACAGCAGGAATATGCCGAGACGCAGCCGCAGCTCGCGCAATTGGAAGAGAAACTGAATGTCGTCGAGAAGGAATATGGCAGGCTTTCGCTGCGCGCGCCAATGGACGGAACGGTGTATGACCTGAAAGTGTTCACCATTGGCGGCGTCATCCAGCCGGGCGCCGAGATTGCCGCCATCGCCGCGGACGATGAGCCGGCCATTCTGGCGCTTCGGGTCCCGCCCGCCGAAATCGACCGGATCGTTGCCGGACAGGAAACGCAGGTCAAGTTTCCGAATTTCAACAGCCGGTCGACACCGGAGCTTTTCGGCACCGTGCGGACCGTTTCCGCAGACGTCCTGACGGAAGAAAAGACCGGCACGCCCTATTTCCGGGTGGAGGTCGCGCTCGACCCGGCCTCCGAAGAGGCGGCCGCAACGCTCGGCATCAAGCCGGGAATGCCGGTCACGGCCTTCATCCGGACCGGCGCCCGCAGCCCGGTCTCCTACCTGCTGAAGCCGATGACCGACTATTTCGATATGGCCTTCCGCGAGGACTGAACGCGGTTCCCCGAAGACCGATTGCCGCCGCCCCTCAGACGTCGATACTTCGAGGGAAGATCAGCCGAAACCGCCATGTGACCGCCGGCGCGCTCCGGCGCGGACCTGACGCGAGGCGGTTCGAAAGCGCCCGCCCGGCCGCCGAAGCCGGGACATCGGCGGTGATGCCTGACGGGTGAACGCCGCCGCCATCCCCGTATCATGCAAAACGGCGCGGACCGAAGGCCGGTCCGCGCCGCCATTATCAGGTTTCTCCGCCCATCAGGCGAAGATGAAATCGCTTGCGGCGAGGTGCTGGCCGGCGGCAAGCGCGATATCGATCTCGTTTCCGCTGCCATCCGTGATCACCGCGCAATAGCCGAGGCCCTCGACGTCGGTGTCGTAACCGAGATGGTTCACCAACTCGCTCCAGCTGTCGAGCTCGGCAACCTGGCTCAGGTCGATCCGGTCTTCCGACTGACTGAAATCAAAGATCGTATCGTGGCCAAACCCCTTGTCGAAGACGAACGTGTCTGCGCCCGAGCCGCCGTAGAGCTTGTCGTTTCCCTCGCCGCCGTAAAGGCGGTCATTGCCGCCGTTTCCGTAGAGCGTATCGTTGCCGCCATCGCCCGACAAACGGTCATACTGGCTGCTGCCGTGGATTTCGTCGTCGCCGCCATCGCCATGGACGATGGTGTTCTTGTCCAGATAGAAACCCTCACTGAGGTATATCGTGTCGTTGCCGTCACCACCGCTGATCGTGTCGCTGCCGCCGCCATGCGCGTAAATCGTATCATCGCCGGCATCGCCGTAAACAACTTCGTCTCGTCCGTAGCCACAGTTGATGGTGTCGTTGCCGTCTCCGCCGTGGATGGTGTCATTGCCCTCATCGCCGTAGATGAGGTCGTCGCAAGCGCCACCATAGACGGTGTCATTGCCGGCGCCGGCATAGATATAATCTCTTCCGTTGGAACCGAAGATCAAATCATCCCC
>NZ_CFHTCS010000073.1:0-15349 GCF_984369615.1 Martelella sp.
TGACCTACAGCCTCAGGGTCGCGACGATCCTGAACGAGAACACCAATTTCACGCTGGCGGTTCCCGGCGGTTTCGTGCGTCCCATTCATGGCGGCATCTTTCAGGAAGAGACGCCCGAATTCATCCGCAACTTCAAGTTCGACAGTGCGATCATCTCGGTGAGCGGCATCGACAATGACGGGGACCTCTGCGACGACGATCATGCCGAAAGCGTGGTCGCAACGGCGGCGATGGCGCAATCGCGCCGCACTGTTCTGGCCGTCGACAGCAGCAAGTTCGGCAGGCGCGCCATGGTGCGGCTGGGGACGATCTCCGACGTGGACACCCTTGTCACCGACACCATGCCGGAGGGGGAAATCCTTCGCCTTCTGGAGGAAAACGACGTCGAGATCATCTGCTGAAACGCGGCGAAAGCGCGCTTCAATCCGCCTTTCCGCTGTCCGTTTCATGTCCTCGAAGCCGGTATGTTTTCAAAAATGTCGGTGGCGAGCGTCTGGATTCCCGGAAGGCAGACATCGCACAGAGGCTGCAACACGTCGCGCGTTCCCGTTCCCGTCAGGACGCCGACCCTGAGGCCCGCTCCGCCCGAGATCGCCATGTTCATGTCGTGGGGATTGTCGCCGACGACCGCGGTCTGCGCGGGGGAAACGCCCATCGCCTCGCAGAACGCCAGCAGCATGCCGGGTTCCGGTTTGACGCCATAGCCGCTGTCATAGCCGGCGATGAAATCGATCCATGGGGTCAGCGACAGGCGCGCCACCAGCCCTTCGATCGCCGCCTGGCTGTCGCTGCTGGCGATGCCGAGCCTGAAGCCGCGCTCATGCAGGTTGCGAAACAGCTTGACCAGATTGGTGACCGGAACGGCGTCGGAAACCGCGGCGGTAAACAGCGTATCAAGCGCGGCGGTCAGGTCGCTGACGCTGAAACGCGCGCCGGCCTCGACCCAGGCCCGGGCGATCTCATCGGTGTTTCCCGCCGCCAGCAGACTATTCGATGATGTCTGCCCGCTTTCGGGGTCCATGCCGCCGACGCTCAGAAGATGCGCGGCAAGCGCCGGATCGCCGCTCGCGGCGAGATCGGCTGCGGCCCGGTTGATAGGCGCCCAGGTGCGCTGGTAATCGAGGAGGGTGCCATCCTTGTCGAAAAGGATGGCCTTGATGGGGGAGGCCGTCATGGCGTTTTCCGCTCTTATCTTATGAGGTTTACGTTCTTGACGCCGGCGAGCCGCATCAGCACGCGCACGACGATCAGGCACAGCACGACGATCCCCATGATGCAGACCGAAAAGGCGGCCGCCTGGTTGATCGCGCCGCGATCCGACAATTGCAGCACCGAAACGGAGGCAAGCTGGGTCGAGGGGGTGACGAGAAAGATCACCGCCGAAAGAGAGACCATGGAACGCATGAAATAGAACACGCCCACGCCCAGAAGGGTTGGCCAGATGAGCGGCAGCGTGACCTTGCGCAGGGTCGTCATCGAGGTGCCGCCGAGCGTCGTCGAAGCCTCGTCAAATGTCGCGCCGATCTGCTTCAGGCTGGTCGATGAGATCAGGAAGGCATGGGCGTGGTTGTAATAGACCTCGAGAATGACGATCAGCGCAAAGGTTCCGTAGAGGAAATTGAGCGGATTGGCAGGTGAATTGAACACCAGGATATAGCCGAGACCGAGCACGATGCCGGGCACGGCGGCTGGCAGGATCGCCAGAAACGACAGCGGTCCGGTCAGCGCGGTCCTGAACTTGTGCACCACGATGGCGCCGAGCCCGGTGACGATGATGCCGACGATGGCGGTCGCAAAAGCAACGAAAACGCTGTTCCAGAGCGGGTCCGTGCCGTTCTGGACGTCGAAGCGGTAGTGGCGCAGCGTGAAGCTCATATTGTAGGGCCACAGATGCACGAAGCTCGCGAACACGACGATGGCGACCACGGACACAACCAGCCCCGCCACCACATAGGCATAGAGCGAGAAGAACAGGTCGCGCCGGGCCGAGGGTCGCGGCGTCAGCGGCCGGGACTGTTCGGTGACCAGCGCGTGCTGACGCGCCGTCATCCGCTTTTCGATCAGCTTGGCGAACATGGCGGGCACCAGAAGCGCCACGCCGATGACCGCGCCGAGGCCGAACTGGGCCTGACCGATGACCTGATTGTAGACTTCCGTCGCCAGCACGTTGAAATCGCCGCCGATCACCATCGGATTGCCGAAATCGGTGATCGCAAGCATGAATACGATGAACAGCGTGGCGGCCAGCCCGTAGCGGGTCGCCGGCAGCGTGACGTCGCGGAAGATGCGCAACGGCCCGGCGCCGAGCGCCTCCGCGCTTTCGTAAATCCGGGCATCCGCCACGGCGAGCGCCGCCGACAGGATCAGGAAGGCGTAAGGAAACGCATAAAGCGCGTTGGCGATGGCAACGCCCCAGAAGCCGTAGATATCGAGATCGAAACCGAGATAGCGGTTGAGGATACCGTTGCGTCCGAGAAGCAGGATCAGTCCCTGGGCCTGAACCAGCGACGGCGCGAACAGCGGCACCAGGATCACGATCCGCAGGAACCATTTGCCGGGGATGATCGCGCGCTGAAGCGCATAGGCATAGCCATAGGCGACCACCACCACGATCGCCGTGGAGGTCAGCGAAACCAGAATGCTGTCGCCGACGAGCTGCCAGAAACGCAGGGTCGAGAAAGTGGAAACGAAGTTGCCGAGGCCGAGACCGTCCGGGGTCTCCAGGCTGCGCATCAGGATGCCCAGCAGCGGCAGCAGCAGAAAGATGATCAGGAGCGCTGCGACGAACAGCGTCATCGCCCAGACGCTGGCGCGGTCGGCGATATCCGTGCCGCGCGCAGGGCGGCTTGTGGTCTGTTCGGGGTTGCTCATGCAAGCACCCTCAGGGCTTCGGCCGGGATGACGATGCCGAGACGCTCGCCCATTTTCGGAACCGCGCTTGCGCCGTGCAGTTCAACGGTGATCGGCGCCTCGGGCTCGGCATCCGTGAACACCTCGACGCGGGTGATATTGCCGAGATAGGTGACGCCGGAGACGGTTGCGGCAAGCGTGTTGTCGCCGGTGCTTTCCGCGTCGGTCAGGGAGATCATTTCCGGGCGCACGCCGAGAGCCGTGATATGGTCCGCGGTGTGTGCGCTATCGCCAAGGTGGAGCGCCACGCCGCCGAAACTCGGCTGCATGCGCGCGTTCTCATCCAGTCGCAAGATGTTCATGCGGCCGATGAAATCGGCGACGAAAGCGGTTTTCGGCTCCGTATAGAGGTCGCGCGGGGAACCGATCTGTTCGATGGTTCCCTTGTTCATGACCACGACGACATCGGCCATCGCCAGCGCCTCTTCCTGATCATGCGTGACCATGATCGTGGTCAGCTTCAGGCGCTGCTGCAGGGCGCGGATCTCGACGCGCAGTTCCTCGCGCACCTTGGCGTCAAGCGCCGACAGCGGTTCGTCGAGCAGAAGCAGGGACGGATCGGGCGCGAGCGCGCGCGCCAGCGCGATGCGCTGCTGCTGTCCGCCCGACATCTGCGCCGGCAGCTTGGCGCGGTGATCGGCAAGGTGCACGAGGTCGAGCATCTCGTTGACGCGGCTACCGATCCTGGCCTTGTCCCAGCGCCGGCATTCAAGCCCGTAACCGACATTGCGCGCCGCGCTCATGTTGGGAAACAGCGAATAGGACTGGAACACGACGCCGAAATTGCGCGCCCGGGTGGGCACCGCCGTCAGGTCCTCGCCGCCAAGTTCGATCGTGCCTTCATCCGCATCTTCCAGTCCGGCGATGACGCGCAGCAGCGTGGTCTTGCCGCAGCCCGAGGGCCCGAGAAAGCAGACGAAGTTTCCGTGCGGGACATCGAGCGTGACGTTGTCGAGTGCTGTCAGCCTGTCGAAGCGCTTGACAAGGTTGCGGATCGAAAGGTCCATCGCGCGTTCTCTCCTGATGCGGGTTTGGCGGTGCGGGGCGGGGAAGGACGATGCCGTTTCCCACTCGCCGCACGTAAAGCAATTCAATGAAATAGATCAGCCGAAGCTTGCTTCCGCCGAAATGCATATGGCGGAAAGCGCCGGCGGGCATGACCGCCCGCCGGCTCGGTTGTCGCCTAGCGTGGCTTAGCGCTCGTAGCGCTCCTGCCAGGTATTGATGATTTCCGTGCGGTCTTCGGCCGCCGCGCGGAAATCAACCGGGAAGAGGGCGGCCGGGACATCCTCGGGCAGGCCGGCGGAGATGAACCGCTCCGGCACATCGCCGCCCGGAACCGTCACGATCGTCTTCCAGTCATAATAGGCCGTGGCCGCTTCGGGGCTGAGGGTCCAGTCGAGGAAGCGCTTGGCTGCATCCTTGTGCTCGGAAGAAGCGACCAGCGCATTGCCTTCCAGCTCGTTGCCGGCGCCTTCGGAGGGCACGACCATGGTGATCGGGTAGCCTTCCTCGATGTTCTTGATGGCGCGCATGGCGTAGGAAGCGCCGACGGTGTATTCGCCCATCGAGGCGACGTTGCAGGGGCGGGAGCCGGACTTGATGTACTGCGCGACGTTCTTGTCGAGCTTGTCGAGGAAGGTCCAGCCTTCGTTTTCGCCCATCATCTGCAGCAGCGCGTCGATCTGGATATAGCCGGTGCCCGAGCTTGCCGGGTTGGGCATGACGACCTCATCGGCAAAGGACGGATCGGTCAGATCGGCCCACGAGGTCGGCATTTCCAGCCCCTCGGCCTCGAGGCGTTCATTGTTGACGCAGAATGCCGCCATGTAGCCGGTAACCGCAAACCACTTGTTGTCGGGATCGCGGAACTGCGCGGGGACGGTGTCGATGCCCTTCGGCTCATAGGCTTCCAGGGTTTCCTCGATCTGCGGGTTGACCATGGAGGTGACGGCAAAGCCCCACAGCACGTCATGCTGGGGATTGGCCTTTTCCGCGATGATGCGGGCGGCGAGATCGCCGGTGGAGAGCCTCAGAAGATTGACGTCGATATCGGGCATGGCCTCCTTTGCCTTTTCAAGAAAGGCTGCGGCCTCGTCCTCTTCGTAGGACGTGTAAACCGTGATGGTCTCGGCGAAAGCGGCGCTCGAGATCAGCGCGCCTGCAACCGTACCGATCGTCCACAAACCAAGTTTCTTCATTTTGCTCTCCTTTGTACCTGAAACGTCATAAATGTACGTTTGAAGACATTTATCCGCTTAAAATGAATGTTTTGCGACAGTACGGATGTTTTTTGTCAGATACAAGGCCTCGACGGGAATGCTTTTCCAATGGGGTATGAGCCAATAGAGCCTGCGAGACGCGCCGCCGCTGAAAAGCATGAGGCCGGCCGGGACGTTGCGGAGAACTTGCTGCATCTGGCGTATGCGCGCGCGGAACGCCAACCGTGCATCAGGACGCCGTCTTTCTCGCGACGAATTGCGGCGGCCGGGCATATGCCGGGAGATCACTACGACCCAGGTTGCGTTCCCCGTCGATCGCCATCGCGCGCAAAGGCTCTGCTGACTGCCGCCATTGCGGAAGAACGGATTCAAGAACCGATCGACCATCTCCACCAGATCTCCATCATTTCTCGACCGAAAACCGAAGGGCGCATGTCAGGTGCGGATGACAAACATCAATCCGGATGCCTTTCATGTCGCACCGCCTCTCATTCATCGTCATTCTTGTCGGCATAGCCGCCCTTGGATTGTTTCTGATTTCCCGGCCCGGGGCGGTTTCGCAACCGGAAGACCCGTCTGCCTATGCGGGCGGTCCCGCACAGGTCACCACGCTGAAGCTTGAGCCGGAGCGCGTCGTCCTGACCGACACGTTTCCCGGACGCGTGGCCGCCTATCGGCGGATCGAGATACGGCCTCAGGTGACCGGCATCATCAAGAAGCGGCTTGCCGAAGGCGCTACGCAAGTGGAGGCTGGCCAGGTCCTCTTCGAAATCGACCCGGCCCCGCTTGAGGCCGATTTCGAAACGGCGAAGGCAGGCGTCATGCGTGCCGAGGGAGCGCTGGCGCATGCCAGACAAGAGATCGCGCGTGCGAAAGCGCTCATGGCGGAAAACGTGACGAGCCGCAAGAATTACGAGCAGGCGCAAAACGATCTGACCACGGCAGAGGCGAACCTTGCCGAGGCCCAAGCGGTCGCTCACCGCAAAATGCTGGACCTCGATTTCGCGACCATAAGATCGCCGATCAAGGGCTATGTCGGCCGTACGCTTTCCGACGAGGGCGCTCTCGCCTCCAGCCAGACGGAGCTTGCCGTGGTGCAGGAACTGGACCGCGTTTACGTCGACCTGCGCCTGCCCGCGACGAAGCTCGACGGGGTCCAGTCTGCCGCCGAACAGGGCCTGGGCCCGGTCGAGATTCTGGACGCGGACGGTAAGCCGCATCCCCGCCCGGGCAGGCTGGTGCTCTCGGACGTCACGGTCGATCCGGGAACCGGCAATGCCATGGTCCGGGTCGCGGCGGAAAACCCCGGTCTCAGGCTCCTGCCCGGCATGTATGTCCGCGCGCGACTGCCGCGCGGCGTGCTCCCCGATGCGCTCCTGGTGCCGGAGGAGGCGGTCGTGCGCGCCGGCGCCGGCGAGGCGCAGATCGCGGTGGTGACCGTCGACGGACGGGCCGAGCGGCGCGACGTGGCGCTCGGCGAGGCCATAGGCGGGCGCCTTGTCGTCACGTCAGGCCTGAAGGCAGGCGAGACAATCATCATTCGCGGTCAGGATCGCGTTCAGGACGGCGCGCGCGTCAGCCCGGTTATCGCCGCGCGCGATGCCGCGCCGGCGGCCAGAAAGCAATAAAGGTCGGATATCATGCCGCAATTTTTCATCGACCGCCCGGTGTTTGCCTGGGTGATTGCGATCTTCATCGCGCTGGCCGGCATCGTCGCCATTCCGCAGCTTCCGGTCGCGCGCTTTCCCGTCATCGCGCCGCCGAATGTCAGCGTCTTCGCGAGCTATACCGGCGCGACCGTACAAACCGTCAATGACAGTGTGGTGACGCCCATCGAGAAGGAACTCTCGAGCGTCAAGAACGTGCTCTATTACGAATCCACCGCCGATTCGACCGGCGGCGCCAATATCACGCTGACGTTCAAGCCCGGAACCGATCCGGAGCTGGCGCAGGTGGATGTTCAAAACCGCCTGAAGAATGCCGAACCACGTCTTCCGGAGACTGTCCGGCGCAGCGGCGTCAGCGTCGAGGCCGCCGAATCCGGTTTCCTGATGGTGATCACCCTGAAGTCGCTCGGCGGCGAAACCGACGAACTGGCCCTTGGCGATTACCTCACCCGCAATCTGGGCGAGGAGCTGAAGCGCCTTCCCGGCGTCGGCCGTTTGCAGCAGTTCGGGTCCGAGCGGGCCATGCGCGTCTGGGTGGATCCGGAAAAGCTGGCGGCCTACGACCTGACCATGGCCGATGTGACCGCGGCGATCACGCGCGAAAACGCGCAGGTGTCGCCCGGCCGGGTCGGCGATGAGCCGACGGTTCCCGGCACGATGATCTCGACGCCGCTGACCGTGCGTGGCCAGTTGACCACGCCGGAGGAATTCGCGGCGATACCGCTGAGGGCACAGGCCGATGGCGGGCGCCTGCTGTTGTCGAATGTGGCGCGGGTGGAACTCGGCGCCCAGACGCTGGCCTTCAGCGTCAGCAGCAACGGCAAGCCGGCGGCGGCCGCCGCGGTCCAGATGCGGCCCGGCGCCAACGCCGTTTCCACCGCCGCCGCGATTGAAAAGCGCCTGGCGGAACTGAAGCCGTCGATGCCGAAGGATATGGAGGTCGTGATCTCCTACAATACCGCGCCCTTCGTGAAGGTATCGATCACCAAGGTCGTCCAGACCCTGATCGAGGCGATGGTGCTGGTCTTTCTGGTGATCCTGCTGTTCCTGCAGAACATTCGCTATACGCTGATCCCGACCATCGTGGCGCCGATCGCGCTTCTGGGCACGTTCGCGGTGATGGCGGCGGCGGGCTATTCGATCAATGTGCTGACCATGTTCGGCATGGTGCTCGCCATCGGCATTATCGTCGATGACGCGATCGTCGTCGTCGAGAATGTCGAGCGGATCATGTCGCGGCAGGGTCTGTCGCCACGCGATGCCACCCGTCAGGCGATGCGCGAGATTTCAGGCGCGATCGTCGGTATCACGCTGGTGCTTGCCGCCGTCTTCATCCCGATGGGCATGGCCGCCGGTTCGGTGGGCGCGATCTATCGCCAGTTCACCCTGTCGATGTCGGTTTCGATCCTGTTTTCGGCCTTCCTTGCGCTGACGCTGACGCCGGCGCTCTGCGCCACGCTCCTGAAACCAGGGCAAGGCCACGCCAGAACCGGCTTCTTCGGGTGGTTCAACAGAAGGTTCGAGAGCCTGACCGCGCGCTATACCGGCGGCGTCGGCTGGGTGTTGCGGCGCGGCGGGCGGATGCTGGTCGTCTATGCCGTGTTGCTGGCGGTGCTCGGCATTGGCTATGCGCGGGTGGCGACGTCCTTCGTGCCGGAAGAGGACCAGGGAAACTTCATGGCGATGTTCGAACTGCCGGCCGGCGCCACCGCCGAGCGCACGCGCAAGGTCGTTGCGGCCTATGAAGCCTATACCGCGACCCGGCCCGATATTGTCGAGAGCACCGTTATCCTGGGCTTCGGTTTTTCCGGCTCCGGCCCCAATGCCGCCCAGGCCTTCACCAGCCTGAAGGACTGGGGCGCGCGCAAGACCACGGTGAATGCCGAGATCGCAGCAGCTGAAGCCGCGATGGCCGATATTCCCGAAGGCACGGCGATGATCATGAAGCCGCCGGCCATCGAATCGCTCGGCACCACATCCGGTTTCGCGCTGCGGCTTCAGGACCGGGCCAATGCGGGGCCCGACGCGCTGAAGGCGGCCGAGGACCAGTTGATCGCGCTGGCATCCCAAAGCCGTCTGGTGAGCGACGTGATGGCCGACGGACTGCCCGACGGCCAGAGCATCGCGCTGAAGATCGATCGCCAGAAGGCGCTGGCGCTCGGCGTCTCCTTCTCGGCGATCAGCGACATGATCTCGACGGCAATCGGATCGAACTATGTCAACGATTTTCCCAACAAGGGCCAGCTTCAGCAGGTGGTCGTGCAGGCCGATGCGCCGGCGAGGATGCATGTCGAGGATGTCCTGCGTCTGAAAGTGCGCAATATCGATGGCGGCATGGTGGCTCTGTCCGAAGTTGTCGAACCCGTCTGGGAAACGACGCCGCTGCAACTGGAGCGCTACAACGGCTACCCCGCTGCCAATATCTCGGGCTCGGCGGCGCCCGGCGTGTCGAGCGGCGCGGCGATGGACGAGATGGAGCGTCTGGCGCAACAATTGCCACAGGGCTTCGCGCTGGAATGGACCGGCCAGTCGCTGCAGGAAAGGCAATCCGCCGCGCAGGCGCCAATGCTGCTGGCCGCCTCGATGCTGGTCGTGTTCCTCGTGCTTGCGGCACTTTATGAAAGCTGGTCGATCCCGCTTTCGGTGATGCTGGTCGTGCCGCTCGGCGTGCTCGGCGCGGTGCTGGCGGTGCTGGCGCGCGGCATGGACAATGACGTGTTCTTCAAGGTGGGGCTGATCACCATCATCGGGCTGTCGGCCAAGAACGCCATTTTGCTGGTCGAATATGCCCGGCATCTGAGAAACGACGGAATGGGTCTTTATCGGGCGGTGTTGCGGGCATCCCGGTTGCGGCTCAGGCCGATCGTTATGACCTCGCTGGCTTTCATCCTCGGCGTTGTGCCATTGATGATCGCGCACGGCCCCGGCTCCGAAATCCAGAACGCCATCGGAACCGGCGTGTTCGGAGGGATGCTGTCGGCAACGGTGCTTGCGGTTTTCTTTGTGCCGGTGCTTTACGTTACAGTCAGTCGACTGACGACGCGCAAATCGCGGAACAAGGGCTCCGGGAAAAGCACGGGGCGCGCTGCGTGAACATCCGCAGAGGGTGTCTCAAAGATCGAAGGCATGGCCATGAACAATGCTCTGATCCTGATTATCGAAGACGAACCCGAGATCGCTGAAATCATCGGGACCTACATGGCGCGCGAGGGATTCCGGGTCATCACCGCCGGCGACGGGACGGTCGGGCTTGCGCATCATCTGCGCTTGCGCCCCGATCTGGTCGTGCTCGACATCAAGCTGCCCGGGCAGGACGGTTACGAGGTGCTGGCGGCGATAAGGCGGCGCGGCGACACGCCGGTGATCATGGTCACAGCACTTGCGGAGGATCTCGACAAGCTGCAGGCGCTGCGCATCGGCGCTGACGACTATGTCGTCAAGCCGTTCAATCCGCTTGAAGTCGTGGCCCGCGCCAAGGCCGTTCTGCGCCGCACGATGGGGCGCGGCGGCGATGAGGTGCTGCGCGTCGGGCCGCTGACCGTGGATCCGCTGGCCCATCGCGCGGCGGTCGCAACGCCGGCCGGATCGGCGGCGCTCGACCTGACCCGGACCGAGTTCCGCATTCTCGCCCATATGGCGGCAAGCCCGGGACGGGCGTTCGAGCGCTCGGAACTGGTCGATGCCTGCCTGCCGGAAGGCGAGGCGCTCGACCGCACCGTGGACAGCCATGTCAGCAATCTGCGCCGCAAGCTTTCCGCCGCCGGAGCGGACGGATTGCTCACCGGCGTGCGCGGCGT
The DNA here is from genome assembly GCF_984369615.1 of Martelella sp. Classification (NCBI taxonomy): domain Bacteria; kingdom Pseudomonadati; phylum Pseudomonadota; class Alphaproteobacteria; order Hyphomicrobiales; family Aurantimonadaceae; genus Martelella; species Martelella sp. The sequence continues at coordinate 10,597 of NZ_CFHTCS010000073.1, forward strand.
CGGCTACCGACTGGACAGCATCGATGGCTAGAAACCTGAATTCCCAGATTGTCCGCGCGATGATCGCATTGACGCTGCTCGCCTTCGCCGTCGTCTATTTCGGCCTGATCGCCTATTTCTTCTTCATCTATGAATGGCTCTATCCCGAGTTTACCGACGATGACTTTCTGCGCACCGGCGATATCGTCACCCTGGGCCTGCTGCTCGGCATCGGCATCGCGTCGGCCTCATTGCTGGGCTGGTTCCTCGCAAGGCGGATCGTCGCGCCGTTGAAATCGGTTGCCGGGGCCGCGCGCCAGGTCGCGGAGGGGGATTTCTCGGCGCGCGCCTCGGTGCGCCGCGGCAATTTCGGCGAGGCCGGCGATCTGGTCGGCGATTTCAACCAGATGGCGGAGCGCCTGCAGCGCGCCGAGGCCGAGCTGCAATATTCGAACTCGGCGATCGCGCATGAGCTCAGGACCCCTCTGACCATTTTGCGCGGGCGTTTGCAGGGCCTGCTGGATGGCGCCTTTGAGCCCAGCCCGGCGCTTTATGGCCGGCTCATCGAGCATGTCGATGATCTGTCGGCCATCGTGGAGGAGTTGCGCACGCTGGCGCTGGGCAATGCCGGCCAGCTCGAACTGCAGGTCTCGCATCTTGATCTTGCCGAGGAGGCCGAGGCGGCGCTGACCTCGCTCGAAGAGCCGCTCGCCACAGCCGGGATCACCATCAAGCGGCAATTGGAGAGCGTGGTCACCGATGCCGACCGCTCGCGATTGCGGCAGGCCTTTGTCGCGCTCCTCGAAAACTGCTGCCGCTATGCGCCGCAAACCACCGTGCTCGTGGAGACCGGCCGCGCCGGAGAGCACGTCTTCTTCCGCTGCACCGATACCGGCCCCGGGCTTTCCGAAGAAAACCGCGCGCGCGCCTTCGAGCGGTTCTGGCGCGCGGACAGTTCGCGCGGGCGGGCCAGAGGCGGTTCGGGTCTCGGCCTGCCCATCGTCAGGGCGATCGCAAAGGCGCATGGCGGCGATGCGCTGATCCTTCCGTCCCAAAACGCCGGCCTTGCCGTCGAAATCCGGTTGCCGCGCCGGGACCCGTCAAGGCGCATCGCTCCCGGGGCGTACGCTGCCGGCCTCTGACCGGCGCATTCAGTGGCCAGCGCCTCCGATCGGGCGATAGCGGGCCAGCAGCACGTAGACGGAGATGGCTAGGGCCGCGATCACGGCGGACGCGACGGACAGCAATGCAACATGGGCTGCGCTGAATGCGGCCTTGCCGGCTGCAATCAGGGCGGCGCCCTGTTCGCCGGGCAGCTGCGTCGCCACAAGATAGGTGTCGCCAATGGAACGGCGCGCCTGTTCGGCAAGGGGCAATGCCAGGTCTGGCGGCATTTCGATGGCCCGACCGAAGACGCTCGCCATGAACACGCCGAAAAGAGTGATCCCGAGGCCGGAGCCGAGTTCATAACCCGTGCCCTCGAGCGAGCCTGCCGCGCCTCCTTTTTCGGGCTCCACAGACCCCATGATGGCGATTGATGACGCCGTCAGCCCGGTGCTGAGGGTGAGGCCGGCCACAGCCAGCGCGGCCGGGATGTCAACGCCCGGAGCGCGGAAATCGGCGCTGCCGAGATAGGCCAGCGAACCGGCGGCGAGCAGCAGCGACAGCGTCGCCACCCGACGCAGCCCGAACGTGTTCGACAACCAGCCGGCTATGGGCCCGCTGATCGCGGCCGCGACCATGATCGGGATCATGAAGATGCCCGCCTCAAGCGGCGTCTTGCCGATCACGTATTGCAATTCCTGGGCGAGCGTCAGCTCGACGCCGGAAAGCGCGGCAGTGGCCACAAGCGCCATGATGATGCCGGCCACGATCGCGGGACGGGAAAACAGGGTGAGGTCCAGCATCGGATTGTCCGAGCGAAGCTGTGTGCGCGTGAAAAGCGCCAGCATGGCGATGCCGAAGGCCAGGATCGGGAGAATGATCGCGAGCGGCTTGCTGCCGCCGAAGCCCGCCTTGATGGCGTAGACAAGCGAAATCATGCCGGCGATCAGCAGCAGCGCCTGGCCGAAGGCCCATTTTCCGGGCGTTGTCGCTTCCTTTCTCGGCAAAAGGAAATAGCATGCGGGCGCGACCACCAGCATGAGCGGAACGTTGATGAGGAACACCGAACCCCACCAAAAATGCTGCAAAAGTCCGCCGCCGGCCAACGGGCCGAGGGCTGCGCCCGCCGATCCGATCGTTCCCCATAATCCAAGCGCGACCGCACGCTCGTCAGCATCCTCGAAGGTGCGTCGAATGATCCCCAGCACGCAAGGCACGATCATCGAGCCGCCGAACGCAAGCAGGATGCGCGCCCCGATCAGCATCGCCGCGCTTGTGGAAAAGGCGGCCGCAACCGATGCGAAGGCGAAGATCGCAAGGCCCGACAATAGCACCTTCCTGTTTCCCACACGGTCCGCCAGCGTGCCCATGGGCACCAGCAGGCCGGCCATGAGGAGGGGATAGATGTCGATGATCCAGAGCACTTCCGTGCCGGAGGCGCCAAGCGACTGGGTCAGTGTCGGGATCACGACGTGGAGCACGGTCATGTCGATGACGACGGGGAGGAAGGCGAGCGTCACGGCAACGAGGACGAGCCATCGCTTCGGATCACGAGGAGGGGCAGACATTGGGTCACCTGACTGATAAATTGCAGCGCCGTATATAAATACATACGTATGGATTTCAATCCTGAATTCCGTTTGTTGAAGGAGAGACGATGGGAAGAAAACCGACGATCAGCCGGGACCGGCTTTTGACGATCGCCGAGGACATCGTGAACATCGAGGGGCCACAGGCGCTGACGATCGATGCCCTGGCGAAAGCTGCGGGCATATCGAAAGGCGGCGTTCAATATTCATTTTCGTCGAAGGATGAACTGGTCAAAGGCCTCGTCGATCGTTGGACCACCCAATTCGATGCCCTTGTCGCCGACATCGAGAGCGTGGGGCCGATCGGCTTTGTGCTGAGCTACATCGCCGCCATGCGCACGTCGCAGGGGACCATTGACGCCAAGCTGGCGGGGCTCATGATCGCCTACATGCAAAACCCGCAAAACCGCATGGAGACGGCGAACTGGTACCGCTCGATCCTGTCCCGAATGGGCGACAGCAAAGAGGCGCGTGCGGCGCGAACGGCCTTTCTGGCGGTGGAGGGGCTGTTCACATTGCGCATCTGGGGGGCGGAGGACAGCGTCGACCTGCAATCGCAACTCGATGATATCGAGGCGATGCTGCTGAGAGATGGCGCCCGCAACTGACCGGGGCGTGCCGGTCGCGGCGCAATGGTCGGCAACCTTTCATCCCCTCGGAAGGTTTCTCATGATTGTTGCCGCACCGACGCTCCGACTTTGCCTCTGGCCAGGATCCATTCGGTTACCGTGTCGAGCGCACCGGGCGCAAAGGCGTGACGGCCCTCGAGGACAAAGCGCATGATTGCAAACCAGGTCCAGTCATCGGCCAGTTGCCAGTTGTAGGCGGATGATTTCAAAAGGCCATGCGTGGCCCCAGGCCAGATGATGATCTCGCTATGGCTATTCCGCCCGGAAACGAGTTCACGAAAGATTGCCGCATTGCGCTCAGGCTCGACATTCAGGTCGTTTGCGCCCCAGATGGCAAGCAAGGGCAGATCGAGCCGGGCAAGCGCAGCGCGCGCATCGGCGTATCGGTTGATCCTGATGAACTGCCAGCGATCTGCCGACATTCCGGCGGGCGCACTGGCCGCCTCCGGCCCGAAGATGCGCGCGTCTTCCTTCTTCTGATCGGCAATCGCCAGATCGACCGCCGGCGGATCAAGCCCCTCGCGCGCAAGCCGCGTGCGCGTGTAATAGTCCCCCTGATCCTGCCAGGACACGGCCGCTCCGACCAGAACGACAAAATCCGCATCGTTGGATGAAAGCTGCGGCAGCACCCAGCCAGCCTGAGAAAAGCCGACAGCCCCGCGTGCAAGGCCATCGAAACGCCGGGCCAGCAGCTGAAGCGCAATGCGCGTTTCGTCCGCACGCTCTTCCATGGTCTGTTGCAGCCAGTTACCCGCAGACGAACCGACGCCAGGCTTGTCCCAGGACGCCACCGCGATGCCTCGATCGAGCATGGCGTTGATCAGCGGAGCGTATCCGCCTTCTGACGTGCGATCCTGGGCGCCGTCGCCATGGACGAGGACAACGGCTGCCCTTGGCGTCTCGTCGGGAAGCCAGAGCGTCCCCGACACGGGCGCGCCCGCGGAAACGAAGTCGAAGCGCTCGCTGTTGCGCCGGTCGAGGTCATGATCGGCCAGCCGCCAAAGAAGAAAGCCCGCGGCGGCGGTCAAAACGAGAGCGAACGTCAGAACCGCGCGTAATCTCAATTGACCCGATCTCCGCATCTCATGATTTGACGGTATACTTATGGACGCGGTGCATTGAACACAAATCCGGACCGGCGGGCAATTCCGGAGATCGCCTTCGTTCCAGGATTTGGAATTCCAGTCATGTGATGATCCTCCTCGGGAATGCGAGGCACCGATCTTCGGCGCCGTTTCGAACAGGAGCAGCAGATAGCGTCTCGGGTGATCGACGGTCTCGCGCGCGTCCAGTCTGCCGCAATCCCGCGCGCTTTCATCGCCGCCTCGATGTCGGGCTCCAGCGTGGCCGCATGCCCGAAAATGCTTGCCGCGCAGGCATCGCGGATCGCCGGATTTGACCCATAGACCTCCTGCGTCATGGTGCCGACGAGACAGGTGAACTCGGCGAGGT
>NZ_CFHTCS010000074.1:0-15328 GCF_984369615.1 Martelella sp.
CGGCGGGCTGAAGCCGATCTCGATCGTCTGCAAGGTCTCCGACGCCAACGGCCGTCCGGCGGTCAAGCTTTCCGACAATCCGCAAAAGGCGACCGGCGACCCGAAGGAAGTCGAGCGTTACCTGAAGTTTTTCGGCTCGGAAGACATGCACGAGCAGCCGGTCCTGGTCTGAGGCCTGACCGAAAGGCAATAGATCGAACTTATCCCCGCAATTCGCGCGTCTGGCGTCATTGACTTGGCAATGCGCCGCCGCATAGATTGCGCGCGGATCAGGTTCCGTTCTGACGAACGGATGAAAAGGGAACACGGGACAGGGCTTTTTGCCTCATCCGTGGCTGCCCCCGCAACTGTAGCCGCAGAGCCGTTTCCATGATGTCACTGGGTTTGCCCGGGAAGACGGAAACAAGGGCGATGACGCGGAAGCCAGGAGACCTGCCTGATCCCGTCACCCATGCCGGAACACGGGGTTCTTGTTTTGGCGCGGTCTGCCGTCGCGGTGACATTTCGAAACGATGTTGCCGCCGACGGGACAGGACCGCGACCGGGTGTTTTGCCGTGTCACTTCTTCCCCGACGGGCTTTTTCGGCCGGCCTGAAACCGGTCGGCTTGGGGATATGACATGAACAAATCCATGCTTGCGGCCTCGGCCGCGCTTTTGATCCTGACGCCTGCGCAGGGGGTGCTCGCCCAGGATGCCGGGATCGTCGGAGATGACGTGATCGACCTGCAGCCGGTCTATGTGACGACGCCGCTGCGCCGTCCCTCGACGATCCTGCAGTCGACCTCGACGGTGACCGTGATCGATGAGGAGGATATCGAACGATCGGCGGCGCCCGACCTGCCGTCGCTGCTCAGGAAGTATCCGGGCGTCAACATTACCGCCAATGGCGGGCAGGGCGCACAGGCCTCGATCACGCTGCGCGGCGCAAGCGCATCCCAGACGCTGGTGCTCGTCGATGGCATGCGGGTCGCCTCCGCGACGGCCGGCTCGGCGTATCTTTCCAATATCCCGCTCTCAGCCATCGCGCGGGTCGAGATCGCCGAGGGCGCGCATTCGGCCGAGTGGGGCGCGGATGCGATCGGCGGCGTCGTCAACATCATCACGAGGGACGGTTCGGCCTGCGCTAACGGCCAGGCAATCTGCACCACGGTCGAGACCGGCGTGACCTGGCCCTGGGGCGGCTTCGGCACGGTGGCGACCCGCGGGATTACGGACAATGGCGTCGATTTCAACCTCGGCCTCTCCATCCTCGGAACCGAAGGCTATGATTTCACCACGCCTGAAAATCCGGTTCACGAGGCGGGCCGCGACGGCTTCCTGCAGGGCGCGTTCAACTATTCGATCGGCAAGGACTTCGCCTGGGGCCGGCTTTATTCGGAAGGCTTCTATGCCCGCTCCAACCCGCATTTCGACAGTGCGCCTTACGCCGACTGGATGACCGGCGCCATGGTCTACGGCGCCAACCAGGCGATCCAGACCAATGCCGCCTTCAAGCTCGGCGCCGAGCTCGATCATGCCGACGACTGGTCCTCTGTCTTCGAGATCTATTCTGCCTTCGATTACCAGAAGAACTTCCGCGACGACCATCCGGAAGCCGAAACGCATTACGATACCAACCGCTTCGGTCTTTCCGCCTCGACCACGAAGGAGGTGATCGCCGGCGACGCGCTCAACAGCTTCACCCTTGGCGGCGAGGCCTATCGCGAGACGGTGGACAGTTCCGTTGACTATACGCAGACCGGGCGCAATGTCGGCGCGGTCTACGGCCAGTACGGCCTCGAATATGAGGCGCTGACGCTGAACGCCGGCCTGCGCTATGATGCCGACGAACAGTTCGGCGGCGCGCTCACCTACAATATCGGCCTCGGCTACGAGCTCCTTCCGGGGCTGACGGCGCGGGCCTCCTATTCCACCGGCTTCAACGCCCCCACCTTCAACGATCTCTACTGGGCCTTCGACGGCACCTATGAGGGCAATCCGGATCTCGATGCCGAAACCTCGAAGAACTGGGAAGCCGGCCTCAACTGGGATTCGGGGAACGGCACGATCATCGATCTCGTCTACTACGAAAACCATATCGACGACATGATCGCCTATGTCTCCGATCCGGTGACCTATATCGGGACGATGGAGAATATCGACAGGGCCAAGATTTCCGGCGTGCGCGCTGTCTGGTCGCAGGCTCTGATGGACGACCGGATCGGGCTTGATTTCGGCTTCGAATACCGCCTGCCGAAGAACGAGACGGATGACGTCTATATCGCCGACCAGAACCGGCTGAAGCTGACGGCGGCGGCAAGCTGGCAGGCGACCGAAGCCCTCAATCTCAATGCCGATATCGAATATGTCGGCAGTCGCTGGACCAATGAATCGAGCTATAATCCGCAGCTTGGCGACTACACGCTGGTCAATGTCTCGGCACTCTACGATATCGACCCGGCCGCGCGCGTCAAATTCGCGGTGGAGAATCTGTTCGATGAGGATTATGAGACCACCTATGGCTATAAGGCGCCCGGCACAACGGTAACGCTTTCCTACCAAAGGACCTTCTAGATGCTGCGGTCGGCGCTGACGGCACGAACCCTTTTGAATGTCGCGAGCGTCTGCGCCGGCCTCCTTCCTGCCTTGCTGGTTCCAGGCATGGCTTTCGCCCGTCACCAGAGCTTCGCGCCGGCCCGCGTCGTCTCGATCAATCTGTGCGCCGACCAGATGGCGATGCTGCTTGCCGAAGACGGCCAGCTCGTCTCGGTGTCGAACCTTGCGGCCGATCCGGCGGTTTCTGCGATGGCGGAGGAGGCCAGGGGCTACAGGCTCAATCACGGCCTTGCCGAGGAAGTCTTCCTGATGAAGCCGGACCTGGTGCTCGCCGGCAGCTACACCACGCGCGAGACGGTGGACCTCCTTAAGCGGCTCGGCATACCGGTGGCCGAATTCGACCCCGAAACCTCGCTTGACGATGTGCGCGAGAACCTGCTTCGCATGGGCCATCTGCTTGGCCGTGAAGACACGGCCGGAAGGCTTGTCGCGAACATGGACGAAACGCTCGCAGACCTTGAGGCGATGCCGGCCAACGGCAAGACGGCAGCGCTCTACTTTGCCAATGGCTACACGTCGGGCGAGGAGACGCTGGCCGGCGATATCGTCGCCAGGTCGGGACTTTCCAATATCGGAAGATCAGCCGGTGTCGACGGGCTCGGCCGCCTGCCGCTCGAGCGCCTGATCATGGCCGCGCCGGAGGTCATCATCGGCGGAGACAGCGGCTATGACGCGCCGGCGCTGGCGGAAGCGCCCTTTGCCCATCCCGCCTTCCGCGCGGCCGCCGCCAAGGCGGACCTTGTCGACCTGCCCAGTCGCCTGACGATCTGCGGCGGGCCTTTCAATCTTGAGGCGGTCGCCCGCCTGAAGAGGGCTGCCGCCGGGATTGAGCCTCCGCGCGCGAAGGATGCGGCTTCCCGTTTCGGCGAATGGCAGCTCCGTTCCGCAGGCGCGCCATGACTGAACGGGGCCGTTATCTTTGTCTCCTCCTTGGCCTCGGCGTGCTGGCGGCGGCGCTGTTCGTGGCCTCGCTCACCGTCGGTCCGGCGGGGTTCGGCTTTCGCGCGGCGTTCTCCGGTCTTTTCAGCCATGATGCCGGGGCGATCGCGCTGATCATGCAGGAAATCCGGCTCCCGCGCGCGCTTCTCGGCCTTGCAATCGGCGCGACGCTCGGCCTGTCAGGCGCGGTTCTGCAGGGCTATCTGCGCAATCCGCTGGCCGAACCGGGCCTTCTCGGGGTTTCGGCCTCGGCCTCGCTTGGCGCGGTGATCGCGATCTATACGGGCTTGTCAGCACTTTTCGCGCTGGCGCTGCCGGTTCTGGCGCTGGTCTTTGCCGTTCTCTCGGTCGTTCTGGTGCGGTTTCTGGCGGGCGGCGGCGCGCGCAGCCTGTCGATCATTCTGGCCGGCGTCGCCGTGACGAGCTTTGCCGGCGCGATGACGGCGCTTGCGCTCAACCTCTCGCCCAATCCCTTCGCGGCCATGGAAATCATGTTCTGGATGCTCGGGTCGCTGGCCGATCGCTCCATGTTGCAGGTCTGGCTGGCAGTGCCCTTCATGGCGCTCGGCTGGGTTCTGCTGTTTTCGTCAGCGCGCGCCCTTGATGCGATGACGATCGGCCATGACGCGGCGGAAAGCCTTGGCATATCGCCGAAAACCACCGAACGGTTGGTGATCTGGGGCGTTGCGGCAAGCGTCGGGGCGGCGACCGCCGTCTCCGGCGCGATCGGCTTCGTCGGGCTGGTGGTGCCGCATCTCCTGCGCCCGCTGGTCGGCGCGGTGCCGTCCCGCCTTCTGCCGGCAAGCGCGCTGGGCGGTGCGGCGGTGCTTCTGGCGGCCGATGTGGCCGTGCGGCTGGTTGCGCCCGAGCGGGACCTGAAGATCGGAGTCGTGACGGCGCTCATCGGCGCGCCCTTCTTTCTGTGGCTGATCTTCAAGACGCGGCGGGAGCTGATCTGATGCTGCTCGGCGTCGACAATCTCACTGTCCGCATCGGCGGGCGCGCCATCATCGACAATGTCACCCTTTCGGTCGGTCATGGCGAGCTCGTGGGCCTGATCGGGCCGAACGGCGCCGGCAAAACGACGCTACTGAAGGCCTGTCTCGGCCTTGCCCGCGCCTCCGGCGACGTGAATCTGGCGGACAGGCCGCTTGCCGCCATGACGCCGCTCGAGCGCGCCCGCGCCGTCGCCTACCTGCCGCAGGACCATGAAATCGCCTGGGCGGTGGCTGTGCGGCATATCGTCGGCCTCGGCCGCCAGCCCTGGCGCGAAGCGTCGGTCTTCGGGGATTATGCCGGCGGCCATGTCATCGCTCGCGCCATGGAATGCATGGGCGTCGACGCGCTTGCGGACCGGCGCGCCGACACGCTTTCCGGCGGGGAGCGTGCGCGGGTGCTGATTGCCCGGGCTCTGGCCCAGGCAGCGCCGTTGCTCGTTGCCGACGAGCCGGTGGCGGGGCTCGATCCGGCCCACCAGATTGCGCTGATGGAGGTGTTCGGCTCGCTCCTTCACGACGGGCGGTCGGTTGTCTGCTCGCTTCATGACCTGGGCCTGGCCGCGCGCTGGTGCACGCGGCTGGTGATGCTGTCGGAGGGACGCGTCGTCGCCGACGGGCCGCCCTCTGCTGTGCTGACGCCTGAAAACCTTCGGCGCGTTTATGGCGTCGAGGCGTTTTTCGGCCATGCCGGCGGCGGGCCGGTGGTCATGCCCACAGGGCTTTCGAAAAAATAGCGCTTCGGCCGGCCGCGCGCCTGTCAAACTCTTGCCAAGCGCCATTGCGCGCGGTGTCCGATTTCGCTAAGAAACCGCAGCTTTCCCGGCTGCGTGAGTCCGGTTGCGACCGGTCCGGCCGCCAACCGGGTTTCCAGGGGATGGCCGTGGTGTCGCGTCCGCCATCGCTTTCGGACGCCAGAAAATTCGAGTGTTGGAATATGGCCCGCATTGTCATGAAGTTCGGCGGCACTTCCGTCGCCAATATCGAGCGTATCCGCAATGTGGCGCGCCATGTCAAACGCGAGGTCGATGCCGGCCACGAGGTTGCCGTCGTCGTTTCCGCCATGGCTGGCAAGACCAACGAACTCGTCGAGTGGACGCGTGAAGCCTCGCCGATGCATGATGCGCGCGAATATGATGTGGTCGTCTCCTCCGGCGAGCAGGTGACCTCGGGTCTTCTTGCCATCGTGCTGCAGTCCATGGGCGTCAACGCCCGCTCCTGGCAGGGTTGGCAGGTGCCGATCAGGACCGACAGCACCCATGGCGCGGCCCGCATCGCCGATATCGACGGTTCGGATATCGTCAAGCGCATGGGCGAGGGGCAGGTTGCCGTCTGCGCCGGTTTCCAGGGCATCGGTCCGGACAACCGGATCGCGACCCTCGGCCGCGGCGGATCGGATACCTCCGCCGTTGCCATCGCGGCAGCGGTCAAGGCGGATCGCTGCGACATCTACACCGATGTCGACGGCGTCTACACCACCGACCCGCGCGTCGAGCCGAAGGCGAAACGCATGAAGAAGGTGGCATTCGAGGAAATGCTGGAAATGGCCTCGCTCGGCGCCAAGGTGCTGCAGGTGCGCTCCGTCGAACTGGCCATGGTCCATAAAGTGCGCACATTCGTGCGCTCGAGTTTCGAGGCGCCGGATGCGCCGGGCATGGGCGACTTCGACAATCCGCCCGGAACCCTGATTTGCGACGAGGATGAGATTTTGGAACAGGAAGTCGTGACCGGCATCGCGTATGCCAAGGATGAAGCGCAGATCTCGCTGCGCCGCGTGGAAGATCGCCCCGGTGTTGCCGCCGCCATCTTCGGCCCTCTTGCCGAGGCTCATGTCAATGTCGATATGATCGTGCAGAACATCTCGGAAGAGGGCACGCATACCGACATGACCTTCACCGTGCCGGCGTCGGACGTGGAGAAGGCCAAGGCGGCGCTTGCCGCCAAGCAATCCGAAATCGGCTATGACGTGATCCAGAGCGAGACCGAGCTTGCCAAGATTTCGGTGATCGGCATCGGCATGCGCTCGCATTCCGGCGTTGCCGCATCGGCCTTCAAGGCACTGTCGCAGAAGGGCATCAACATCAAGGCGATCACGACATCGGAGATCAAGATTTCGATCCTGATCGACGGCGCCTATGCCGAGCTTGCTGTCAGAACTTTGCATTCCTGCTACGGTCTCGATAAATAAGCCGTAACGGATTGTCCGCAAACCCCTCGTTTCGGAACGGTCCGACTGAAACCTAGACGGTTTCTCCACCGGGGACAGACTGCTATGAACCACCAAGCACCGAGCCCGCGTATCCTGCTGAAGCGGCTCAGGGAACTGATGGCCGAGCCGCTGGAGCCGCAGGACCGCCTTGACCGCATCGTCGGCCAGATTGCCGACAACATGGTCGCGGCCGTGTGTTCGGTCTATGTGCTCAGAGCCGACAGCGTGCTTGAGCTTTATGCGACGCAAGGCCTGAAGCGCGATGCGGTTCACCTGGCGAGCCTGCGCATGGGCCAGGGTCTTGTCGGCACAATTGCGGCTTCCGCGCGGCCGCTGAACCTTTCCGATGCTCAGTCCCACCCCGCCTTCCGTTATCTGCCGGAGACAGGTGAGGAAATCTATCACTCCTTCATGGGCGTGCCGATCCTGCGCGCCGGCCGCACGCTCGGCGTTCTCGTGGTGCAGAACACCGACGAGCATGCCTATAGCGAGGAAGAGGTCGAGGCGCTGCAGACGGCGGCGATGCTGCTTGCCGAACTGATCGCCTCCGGTGACCTGAAGAAGATCACCCGACCGGGCATGGAGCTCGACCTGACCCGCTCGGTGTCGCTTTCGGGCGATGCCTATGGCGAGGGCATCGCGCTCGGCCATGCCGTGCTGCACGAACCGCGAATCATGATCAACAACCTCGTCAACGAGGACAGCGACGCCGAGATCGCGCGGCTGCGCGCGGCGATCGAGAAGCTGCGTTTCTCGATCGACGAGCTTCTTCAGCGCAATGACGTGCCTTCGGAGGGCGAGCACCGCGAGGTGCTGGAAACCTACCGCATGTTCGCCCATGACCGCGGCTGGGTCCGGCGGCTTGAAGAAGCGATCATGCTGGGGCTGACGGCCGAGGGCGCCGTGGAGAAGGTGCAGAGCGACACCAAGGCCCGGATGATCCGCCTCACCGACCCCTTCATGCGCGACCGCATGCATGATCTTGATGACCTTGCCAACCGGCTGCTGCGTCAGCTGACCGGCCATGCGGTCGATACGGACGGGGAGAATTTCCCCGAGGACGCCGTGGTCGTCGCCCGCGTGATGGGCCCGGCCGAGCTTCTCGATTACCCGCGCGAGAAACTGCGCGGCCTTGTACTCGAGGAGGGAGCGGCGACCAGCCATGTCATCATCGTCGCGCGCGCCATGGGCATTCCGGTCATCGGCCAGGCGACCGGCGTTGCCGCCCAGGTGGAGAACGGCGATGCGATCATTGTCGACGGTGATGATGGCGAGGTGCATGTGCGCCCGCTCGATGCGGTCGTCACCGCCTATGAGGAAAAGCTGAGGCTGAGGGCGCGCCGCCAGGAGCAATTCCGGGCTCTCCGGTCCGTCGATCCGGTCTCCGCCGACGGCGTACGCTTCAAGCTGATGATGAATGCCGGGCTTCTGGTCGACCTGCCGCAGCTTGACGATTCGGGCGCGGAAGGGATCGGCCTGTTCCGCACCGAGCTGCAGTTCATGATCGCCTCGCGCATGCCGAAGGCGGCCGAGCAGGAGAGCTTCTATCGCCAGGTGCTCGACCATGCGGGCAATCGTCCCGTCACTTTCCGCACCCTCGACATCGGCTCCGACAAGATGGTCTCCTATTTCCGCGCGCAGGAAGAGGAAAACCCGGCCATGGGCTGGCGCGCGATCCGTCTGGCGCTCGACCGGCCCTATCTCCTGCGCATGCAGCTGCGCGCGCTGATGAAGGCGTCCGCCGGCGAGACGCTCAGGGTGATGGTGCCGATGGTTTCCGAGGTCGGCGAGATCCGCGAGGCCCGCGCGCTGATGGCCAAGGAAGTGCAGCACATGGCCCGTTTCGGCCATCAGGTGCCGCGCAGAATAGAACTCGGCGCGATGCTGGAAGTGCCGGCGCTGATCTACGAGATGGACGAGCTGATGGCCGAGGTCGATTTCGTCTCGGTCGGCTCCAACGATCTTTACCAGTTCTTCATGGCGATCGATCGCGGAAATGCCCGCGTTTCCGACCGTTATGACACGATCAGCAAGCCCTTTCTCAGGATGTTGCGCGATATCGTGCGGGCGGGCGAGCGCAACAATGTTCCGGTGACGCTGTGCGGCGAATATGCCAGCAAGCCCATTTCGGCGCTGGCCCTTTTTGCCATCGGCTATCGTTCGGTGTCGATGTCCGCGACGGCGATCGGTCCGGTGAAGGCGATGCTGCTCGGTCTCGACATTTCGGCCGTCAGCGATGTCGTGAACGCGGCGCTCGATGATCCGGCGAACCTGACGCCGGTGCGCGCCCTTCTGGAACGCTTTGCCGGCGAGCACAATATTCCGCTTTAGCGGCGTTTTTAAAAACGCAGGCGGCAAAAAAGACCAACAACAAGCGGAGAGAATGACCCGTGGCGATGCTACCACAGGAAAAGATGCGGGAACTGGAACGGCGTTTTGCCGAGGTCGAGGCGCGCATGTCGTCCGGCCCCGACGCCGAGACCTATGTGAGGCTCGCCTCCGAATATGCCGAGCTCGAGCCGGTGGTGGCCAAGATCCGCGCCTATCAGTCCGCCGAACGCGAGCTTGCCGACCTCGAAAGCCTGCTTTCCGATCGCGCGACCGACAGGGAGATGCGCGATCTCGCCGAAATGGAAGTGCCGGAGCTTGAGGAGCGCATCGAGGCGCTGACCGGGGAAATCCAGCTCCTGCTGCTGCCGCGCGATGCGGCCGATGAGAAGAGCGCGGTGCTGGAAATCCGCGCCGGGACCGGCGGTTCCGAGGCGGCGCTTTTTGCCGGCGACCTCTTCCGCATGTATGAGCGCTACGCCTCCGACAAGGGCTGGAAGGTCGAGGTGCTCTCGGCCAGCGAAGGCGATGCCGGCGGCTACAAGGAAATCATCGCCTCCGTTTCGGGGCGCGGCGTTTTCTCGCGGCTGAAATTCGAATCCGGCGTGCACCGCGTGCAGCGCGTGCCGGAAACCGAGGCCGGCGGGCGCATCCATACCTCGGCGGCGACCGTTGCCGTTCTTCCGGAGGCAGAGGACATCGATATCGAGGTCCGCCAGGAAGATATCCGCATCGACACGATGCGCTCGTCCGGTGCGGGCGGTCAGCATGTCAACACCACCGACTCTGCCGTGCGCATTACCCATATCCCGACCGGCATCGTCGTCACCAGTTCGGAGAAATCCCAGCACCAGAACCGGGCGAAGGCCATGCAGGTGCTGCGCGCCAAGCTTTTTGACATGGAGCGCCAGCGCGCCGACAGCGAAAGGTCTGCCGACCGCAAGGCCCAGGTCGGTTCGGGCGACCGGTCGGAGCGCATCCGCACCTATAATTTTCCGCAGGGGCGCGTCACCGATCACCGCATCAACCTCACGCTCTACAAGCTCGATGCCGTGATCGCCGGCGATCTCGACGAGATCGTCGACGCGCTCGTCGCCGATTACCAGGCCGGCCAGCTCGCGCTTCTCGGCGCGAAGGCCAGTTGAGGATACGGGCGTGACGACGCTTTCAGCGCTCTATCGCAAGGCCGTTGCCGCCTTCGAGGCGGGAGGTCTTGAAACGCCGGCAGAGGATGCGCGTCATCTGGTCAGCGGCGTGCTCGGCCTGTCCCTGACGGAGATGATGACCGAGGGCGCCCGCGTGATCGAGCCGGATGAAGAGATCGCCGTATCGGCCGCCATGGCGAGGCGGCTTGCGCGCGAACCCGTCTACCGCATCCTCGGCGCGCGCGAATTCTTCGGCCTTGACTTCATGCTGTCCGCCGACACGCTGGAGCCGCGGCCGGACACGGAAATTCTGGTCGAGCATGCGCTTGCCTTTCTCAAGCAGACGGTTCGGCGAAAAGGCGCGGTCCGTTTTGTCGATCTTGGCACCGGAACCGGCGCGATTGCGGTCGCTCTGTTGAAAAATTGCGCCGGAGCGACCGCGCTTGCCACGGATATTGCCGACGGGGCTCTTGAAACCGCGCGCGCCAATGCCTTGATAAACGGTGTCGCGGATCGTTTCGAGACGGCGCGCGGACCATGGCTCGATGCGGCAAGGGGGCGATACGACATGATCGTGTCAAATCCGCCCTATATCGTCTCGGACGTGATCGATACACTGGCGCCCGAGGTCAGGGAGCATGATCCCGCCCTTGCGCTGGACGGAGGCAAGGACGGTCTTGACGCCTATCGCGCGATCGCGGCGAAAGCCTCGGACCATCTGGCCGAAGACGGCATTGTTGCGCTTGAGATCGGCTTTGACCAGAAGGACATGGTGACCGCGATTTTCTCCGAAGAAGGGTTCGCACTTGCACAATCGCACAGGGATTTTGGCGGAAATGACCGCGTTGTCATTTTTGCAAGCGCCCGGAAAAGCTGAAAATCAAGCCGGTTCCGGCCTTTTTCAAAACAGGCGAAGAAAGGGCTTGGAATTTTTAGACAAGCACGATAGGTTGCAGCCACGCAAAACGGTGACTGAACGAAACGGGCGATTCGTCGCCAGGCAACAGTCTCAAGGTTTTTCGTCCAATGTTGGTTCATTGTGACATGCCGTCTTTTGCGTGATTCAGGTATTTGGATTCCACGAATGGCAGCGGGTTATTTACCCTGCCAACGGGGCTATGCCGCCGTGTTTCGCTGATGCGGGAACGGCCAAGGCGTAGCTCGACCATTGACAGAAAATTCAGGTGAATACTCCATGAGGTCAGGACAGCAGAATAAGCGCAGCCGGGGGCGCGGCGGCAATAATAACTTCAACCGTAAGGGCGCCAACCCGCTGACCCGGACTTATGACAGTACCGGTCCTGATGTGAAGGTGCGGGGCACCGCGCAGCATGTTGCGGAAAAATACATGTCGCTTGCGCGTGATGCGCAAGGGGCGGGCGACCGGGTGATGGCGGAGAACTATCTCCAGCACGCCGAGCACTATAACCGCATCATTGCCGCGGCCCAGTCGCAGCTTCAGGAGCGCCATCAGCGCGACGACCGCTCCGACGACGAGAATGACGATGTTGCGGCCAAGAAGGGCAACAACAACAATAACCAGTCGTCGTCCGACGAGCGCGGCGAGCGCAAGGAACAGCAGCGCAGGCAGGAACCCCAGGTGGATGCCGACGGCCCGCAGCCGGTGATCGACGGAACGCCCGCCGAGGTTGCGGCCGAAGAGGCCGAGGGCCAGTCGGCGGCGAAATCCCGCCGCCGTTCGACCGCCGCCAGCCGTCCGCGCCGCACCAAGCGCGCCGCCGCCGAAAATGCCGGCGAGGACGAAAGCGCCGCTTCCGCCGGCGAGAATGGCGAAGAAGCCGAGGCTCCGAAAAAGCCGCCGCGCCGCCGCCGCACACCGAAGGCCGAGGCCGAAGGCGACGAGGGCAAGGGCGCGTCGTCCAAGCCTGCCAAGAAGGACAAGGCCCCCGCGCTTGCCGACAGCGCGTCGGAATAGGCTTTCACGTTATTCGAACATCGGGCCCGGTTTTTCAGCCGGGTCTTTTTCGTTTGATCCGGTTGTTCCGATTTTCGGGCCGATGCGCTATGTCAGCGTCAAACGGAACGGAATGAGTGTCATGGGCTTTGTCATCGCAATCGACGGACCGGCGGCGGCCGGCAAGGGAACACTGGCGCGAAAGCTTGCCGCGCATTACGGCCTGCCGCATCTCGACACCGGGCTCACCTACCGCGCAACGGCGAAGGCGCTTATCGATGCGGGAAAGCCGCTGGACGACGAGGCGGTTGCGGCCGAGATGGCCGCCAGTGTCGATCTCGGCAATCTCGATCGCGCGGTGCTTTCGGCCCATGACATCGGCGAGGCGGCATCGAAGGTCGCTTCCATGCCCGCCGTGCGCGTCGCGCTGGTCGAAGCGCAACGGCGCTTCGCAGCGGCCGGCAACGGGGCTGTGCTCGACGGCCGCGACATCGGCACGGTGGTCTGCCCTGAGGCGCCGGTGAAGCTTTATGTGACGGCCGATGCCGAGATCCGCGCCAGACGCCGCTATGACGAGATCGTCGCCAAGGGCGAGACGGCCGATTTCGATGCGATCCTCGACGATGTCCGCCGCCGCGACGCGCGGGACATGGGGCGAAAGGACAGTCCCTTGCGCCCCGCGGAGGATGCGCACTTGCTTGATACGTCCAAAATGGGTATAGAGGCCGCGTTTCAGGCCGCGCGCGCCCTCGTGGACCAGCGGCTTGACCCGTAATGCATGCGGAGGAGGCTCCGCAAATCAAGGTTTTCACTGCATCCATGCGCCGGAATGCTCTTTGTCTTTCCCGAAAAGGCGAAGAGGGGTGTGGTGACAGCCGAAGATCAACACCAGCCACCGGCGCAACGCGTGTTCGGTTCAAGAGAACGGACACGATCCAGGAGTTTTCATGACTGCACAAACCCCCACGCGCGACGATTTCGCCGCAATGCTCGAGGAATCCTTCGGCGCGAACAATGATCTTGCCGAAGGCTATGTTGCCAAGGGCCTGGTCACGTCCATCGAAAAGGACATGGCCATCATCGACGTCGGCCTGAAGGTCGAAGGTCGCGTACCGCTGAAGGAATTCGGCGCGCGCGGCAAGGATGGCGAGCTGAAGGTTGGCGACGAAGTCGAAGTCTATGTCGAGCGCATCGAAAACGCGCTGGGCGAGGCTGTCCTGTCGCGTGAGAAGGCCCGCCGCGAGGAAGCATGGGTCAAGCTCGAGGCCAAGTTCGAGGCCGGCGAGCGCGTCGAAGGCATGATCTTCAACCAGGTCAAGGGCGGCTTCACGGTCGATCTCGACGGTGCGATCGCCTTCCTGCCGCGTTCCCAGGTGGACATTCGCCCGATCCGCGACGTATCCCCGCTGATGCACACGCCGCAGCCGTTCGAAATCCTGAAGATGGACAAGCGCCGCGGCAACATCGTCGTTTCGCGCCGGACCGTTCTTGAGGAAAGCCGTGCGGAACAGCGTTCGGAAATCGTCCAGAACCTCGAAGAGGGCCAGGTTGTCGAGGGTGTCGTCAAGAACATCACCGATTACGGCGCCTTCGTTGATCTCGGCGGCATCGACGGGCTGCTGCACGTCACCGACATGGCATGGCGTCGTGTCAACCATCCGACCGAGCTTCTGTCCATCGGCCAGAACGTCAAGGTTCAGATCATCCGCATCAACCAGGAAACGCACCGCATTTCCCTGGGCATGAAGCAGCTTGAAGCTGATCCGTGGGATGGCATCCAGGCCAAGTATCCGGAAGGCAAGAAGATCTCCGGTACGGTCACGAACATCACCGATTATGGTGCGTTCGTCGAGTTGGAGCCGGGCATCGAAGGCCTGATCCACATCTCGGAAATGTCCTGGACCAAGAAGAACGTCCACCCCGGCAAGATCCTGTCGACCACACAGGACGTCGATGTGGTCGTGCTCGAAGTCGATCCGGCCAAGCGCCGCATTTCGCTCGGCCTCAAGCAGACGCTCGAGAACCCGTGGGAAGCCTTCTCCTTCTCGCATCCGTCCGGCACGGTTGTCGAAGGCGAGATCAAGAACAAGACCGAATTCGGCCTGTTCATCGGTCTCGAAGGCGATGTCGACGGCATGGTGCACCTCTCCGACCTCGACTGGAACCGTCCGGGCGAGCAGGTTATCGAGGAGTACAACAAGGGTGACGTCGTCAAGGCTGTCGTTCTCGATGTCGATATCGACAAGGAACGCATCTCGCTCGGCATCAAGCAGCTCGGCAAGGATTCGCTCACGGAAGCCGCAGCTTCCGGCGATCTGCGCAAGGGTGCTGTCGTGTCCTGCGAAGTCACTGCCGTCAACGACGGCGGTGTCGAGGTCAAGCTCGTCAACCACGACGACATCTCGGCCTTCATCCGCCGTTCGGATCTCGCCCGCGACCGCGACGAGCAGCGCCCCGAGCGTTTCTCCGTCGGTCAGGTCTTCGACGCCCGCGTCACCAACTTCTCCAAGCGCGACCGCAAGGTCATGCTCTCCATCAAGGCGCTTGAAATCGCCGAGGAGAAGGAAGCCGTGGCACAGTTCGGTTCGTCCGACAGTGGCGCCTCGCTCGGCGACATCCTGGGCGCGGCCCTGAAGAACCGCGACGACCAGTAAGCGTTCCGCTTGCGCTGACTGAGTTCAAGCCGCCGGGTGGCAACGCCCGGCGGTTTTTCTTTTTGGCCGTCAAACTTGACGATAGCGGCCTGCCTTCCGATGTTTGGAAGACGAAGCGGTAGAGGAAATGACCATGGCAAAAAAGACACCGATATTGCCCGGGACGAACAGCAGGCCGCTCGATCCCAGGATGGACGCCCTGCAATACGAAATCATGCAGGAGACGGCACAGGCGCTGGGGCGGATCGGGCGCAGGCTGGAAGAGGCGCTCGCCGCCCTCAAACGCCACGACGAGACGCCGGGCTCCAACCAGGATCGCGATGCACTGGTGCAGGAGGCGGCCGATCGCGCCTTCGCGCTCTTCATCCAGCGCGACTATCTCGGGCTCAGGACCGACCATCACCTGACATCGACCTATGATATTCCCCGCGAGGTGATGTTGCGCGTCGGCGTGATGAAAAAGGCGGAAAAGACCTGAGGCGGCGACGGCTCCAAGGCCCTTTCGCAAAGCCGTTCACAAAAAAACGCCCCGGTTGATAAACCGGGG
>NZ_CFHTCS010000075.1:0-15321 GCF_984369615.1 Martelella sp.
GAACACCGCCTGCGGCGCGCGTGGCGAGCCGTCCCGCGTGACGGAATCCGGCCCGCCGGAGAAGATCACCCCCTTCGGCTTCAGCCGTTCGAAGCCTTCCTCGGCCTTCTGGAACGGCACGATCTCGCAGAATACGCCGGTCTCGCGCACCCGACGCGCGATCAACTGCGTGACCTGGCTGCCGAAATCGATGATCAGGACGGAATCGGGATGAGAGATGTCTGCGGTCATGGGAGGCCTTCCGCTCGATGAAAGCTAAAAGCTGCGTTTAGAGGGGAATCGCGCCCGTTTCAATGGCGCTTTCCAGCCGATCGATGGCATGGCTGAGTTTTTCATCGATGATATGGAGATATTGGGTCCAGTCGGTGACGTGCTTGAGCTCCTCCCTGCCATCGGAAATGCCTCTGAGGCCGACCAGCGGCACGCCAAAGACCTGACAGGCCCGCAGCAGCGCAAACGTCTCCATGTCCACCATTTCGGCGTCTATTAGATCATAGGCCGCGCCCGAGACGATATTGGCGCCCGTTGAAAGGCGGGCTGAAGGCAGGCCGGGAATCGAGAACGGCAGCGGAACTTCGGCCGGGATATCCAGAAACGGCGTCCGGCCTTTCTCGAAACCGAGCGGCGAGGCATCCATGTCGCGAAAGGAGACCGAGGCGGCCTGATAGACTTCCGTCTGCTCCAGCGTGGCCGAACCGGCCGAACCGAGCGAGACAACGAGCGCCGGCAGCCTGCCGGCCGCGGCAGAGACGGTGAGCGCCTTGGTCAGGGAGATCGCGGCCTCGACCGGGCCAACGCCCGCCATCAGCGGTGAAATCCGCGCCTTCAGCCTTTCGCCATATTCGGCCTCGGCCGCCATCACGAAGAGAACGTCCTTTCCGGCAACCCGATCGAGCATCTATCCCTGAAACCCTTCCCGGTCGCGCACGACCATGCATGTGCCGGACATGGAGGCGATCAGCTTCGCCGGACCGTCCTCGCCGATCGCATAGCCGCGCCCGTCGGTGACGATGATGTTTGTGCCGGGCTTCGTCACCTCGCCGCGAAACAGGAACCGCCCGGCGCGCCCCGGCGAGAGGAGGTTGACCTTGAACTCGATGGTGAGCAGCGAGGCGTCGGTATCGATCATCGTATAGGCGGCATAGGTGCAGGCGGTCTCGAGCCCCGTCGCGATCACGCCCGCATGGAGAATGCCGTGCTGCTGGGTCAGTTTCGGATCGAACGGCAGCTCGATTTCCACCACGCCGTGGCTGATGCGGGTCAGCTCCGCCCCGAGCATCTCCATCGCGCCCTGGCTTGCAAAACTGTTCATGATCCGGGCGTGAAAATCGCCGTGCTCGAAATTCGCCATGCCTCACCGCGTAGATCTAATATGCCAGAGCGTCTTTGTGCGTCCGAATGGACGCACGGCGCTCTAGCAGCGAAGATTGGCACGGTCGCCTATTCCCAACAAGCGGGAAAGATCAATTGAGGTAAACGATCGAGGCATTGAGCAGCGTCGCGAAGGCGACCCAGGCCGCGTAGGGCGCGAACAGCAGGGCCGCAGGCCGGTCCTTGCCCCAGGTGCGGGCGATGAACAGAAGGATGCCGGCAAGAAGCGCGACCACGACCACGAGCGCCGCCGCCGGCATTTCCATGCCGAAGAAGAGCGGCGACCAGGCAAGGTTCAACACCAGAAGCGCCGACCAGAGCGTCAGCGCCCCGGAGGTTTGCGGCCGGCCGGTGAACAGCCGCGCTCCGGCCCAGCCGATCAGAATATAAAGCAGGCTCCAGGCGGGCGCGAAGACCCAGTTCGGCGGATTGAAGGGCGGCTTGGCGAGCGATTGGTACCATTCGCCCGGCACGTTGACGATACCGACGATGAAACCGGCGACGACGACGCCGACGATGAAGACGGCATGGATTGTGATGTTTTTCATGGCGAGACCGATCTAGCGCGCAAAACCCTGTTGTCCAGTCATTCTAGTGTTCAGTCAGCCGCTGGATATGCTGATCGAAAGCGACATCATGATGGCGCCCGTTGAACGATCCGCCATAGGTGCCGACAGCAAAGCCATGGTCTGCCGCCGCAATGCCCGCCGCATCGGCGAGCGCGCGCGAAGACCGCAACGCACCGGTGACCTCGTCAAGCGTCACCACCATCCCCGCGCCCTTCGGAGAGGAAAGGCCGATCAGCCCGTCGCGCGGGTTATAGGCGATGGCGCCGACATAATTGCCAAGCCCGATGGTGATATCCTCCGGCAGTTCGGCAAAGGCGAGCGCCTCGCCGGGGGCGAACCGGCCGACGAGCGGCGGCAGCGCGTTACGCGGGCCTTCATACTGGCAGGCGAACCAGACGCGTCCCTTTTCGCCGATTGCCAGATGCCGTGTCGAAAGCTGGCGAAGATCGGCCGGCAGCGCATGTTTTTCGACAAGCGCGCCGGACGCCGCATCGATCAGGGCCAGCGACGGCTCCATATGGTCGAGATTGAGCTTGGTGCGGCCGAAATCCGGATGGGTTTCGATGCCGCCATTGGCCGCCACCAGAAAGCGCCCGTCCGGCGAGACCGCCAGATCATGGGGACCGATGCCATGGGTCGGATATTCGCCGACCCTGAGATAGCCATCGCGCCGATCATAGATGCCGATCACACCGCGCCGGTTTTCGAAATCATTCTCGCTGGCATAGAGAAACCGTCCATCCGGAGAAAACGCCCCATGGCCATAGAAATGCCGGTCGGCAACGGAATTGATGATGAACCGTCCGCTGCCGCCAGCGGGCGAGAACACCAGAATAAAGGTGCCGGGCCGGCGGGCGAAGGCCGCCACTGCACCCGTTGCGGGCGACGCGGCAAGGCCGTGGATACGGTCGGGCAGCTCGATCTCGGCGATGAAATCGCCCGCCTCGCTCATCAGCGCCAGCGCGAAACTGCGGTCCGGCCTGCGGATGCCGGTGGCATAGACCGCGTCGGCCCGCGACAGCGCAAAGGCCGCCCGCGGCGCAAGGCCTGCGAGAAAGGCGGCGCCTGCGGCCTTCATGAAATGGCGACGGTCGACAAGCGGCGAGCGCATGCGCGTCAGTCCCCGTCGGAGAAGGAGAAGCCCGCGCCAAGGCCGATCGCGCCGCCATAACGGTCGTTGAGCCTCAGGATCAGGTCCCTGGTGTTGATCAGCAGGTAATCGAGCTTTGCAAGCTGGTCCGGATCGGAGAGCACGACCTCGATATCCGGGTTCATGCCGCCGACCACGCCCTCGACGGAGGAGAACAGGAAGTTGATGGAGGAGACGATGGAGCGCACATCCTCATCGAGCAGATCGACCATATCCGAATTGTTCAACAGTGCCTGCAGGCCCGCGAGATTGTCGCGGATCGAAGGCCAGGTATTTTCCGAACGCCAGTAGATCGCGCGGGTGGGAATATTCGGGCCTTCCTCGCCGCGGTAGAAATATTCGAGACGCTGGTCGCGCACGGTCTCCATGCCGTGCACCAGAACGCCGAGCAGCGCCGTGAGCGCCTCGTCATTCGTGCGGAACAGCGGATTGTCGGGGCCGGGATTTTTCCAGTGGGCGGCAACGCCGTCCTTTGCATCCCACTCCTCCGACAACTCGCCTGCGATAGTGTCGATATTCTCGGCAATCGCCGCACCGTAACGGCAGCGATAGGTCTCCGGCGCCTCGAACATCGTCTCGTATTGCGTGCCGAAGAGAACGAATTCCAGCGCCAGCAGGCCCTGCATGGCGACGCTCTTTTCCGGCAGGTAGTCGGGATCGGCCGCGCTTTCATCCTCCTCGATGATCGCAGCCTGCACCTGTTTCAGGCCGATGCTCTTGCGATCGGGATAAAACAGAATGCGCTCGAAACGGTGGTCATCGATGACCGGGCCGGTGCGCACGATCTCGATATGCGACCATGCGCCGACCAGTTCGTCAAAGGCTGCCGTCGCCTCCCCATAGGTCGCCTCGTCAGGCGTGGCGCAGAAGGCGCCCATTGCCGAGGCCATGACGCCGGAGGCCTCTTCAAAGGCGTGATAGCCGGGGCGGATGAAACCGTCGACGGCCTTTTCCAGCACCATCGGCACGTTATCCTCGTTCATGGCCCGGGCACTGCCTGCGCCAAGCGGCAGAGCGAGAAGGATGGCGAAGGCGGTTCCGGCAAGATGTCTCACAGCGACCTCATGTCTCACAGCGATTCCAGGAATGTGATCAACGCGTCTCGGTCCTCTTTCGAGGCATCGGCGAAATTGTCCCGCGCATCCTCAGCCTCGCCGCCATGCCACAGGATCGCCTCGGTGCGGTTGCGCGCCCTTCCGTCATGCAGGAAGAAGGAATGGCCGCTGACAACCTCGGTCAGCCCCGTGCCCCAGAGCGGCGCGGTGCGCCATTCATAGCCATCGGCAACGCCGACCTGCTGATGGTCGGCAAGTCCCTCGCCCATGTCATGCAGCAGGAAATCGGAATAGGGCCAGATCAGCTGGAAACGATGGGCGGGGTTTTCCGCATCGCGGCTGGTGACATATTTCGGCGTGTGACAGGCGGTGCAGCCGGCCTCGTAGAACACCTGCTTGCCGCGCAGCACCTCAGGGTCATCGACATCGCGGCGGGCGGGCACGGCGAGGTTTTCGGAATAGAAGGTGACAAGCTCCATCACCGGATCGGGCGCCTCGGTCTCGCCGAGCCGCGCCTGGGCGCCGTGGGGCATGTCGAGGCAGGCGCTCTCCGTCTCAGAGCAATCGCCCCAATGGTTCGGCGCGTCCGGCGAGGAAATGCCGATATCGCCGGAAAAGGCGCCGGAGGACTGGTCGCGCACGCTGGCATTCTGCGCCTTCCAGCCGAAACGGCCAAGCTTGACTTCGCCGGTCCTGTGATCGCTGACGATGGCCGGACGACCGGAAATGCCGTCGTGGTCCGCGTCATCGGGATCGGCCCGGGACAGGATATCGGCCGGGTGGATCGCCTGGATCAGCCCCATGCCGATCATCTGGTTGGCGATGCGCGGCGAAAGCGTCGTGTCCGCGCCCATCGGGCCATAGGCCAGATCGATCACGCTATAGGTTGGCTCGCGGAGCGACACGACCGTGCCATCGCCGAGCACGAACGGCTTTTCCGTATAGTCGATCTTCATGTGGCCCTCGGCCTCAAGGCCCGGCACGGCGAAATCCTGGAACTGGCCGCCATAGACCTCGTCCGGGAAGTTGATCGTCTCGTAGCTGTCGATGCGCGCCTGCTCCTCCGGCGTGCGGGCGGGCCGCGCCAGACGCAGGAACATCGAGGTGGCGTCGCTGTCGCCCTCCGGCGGATGGCCGCGCCCGTCCTTCAAATGGCAGCTCTGGCAGGAGCGCGCGTTGAAGAGCGGACCAAGCCCGTCGGAGGCCTGCGTCGACGATGGCGAGGAAACCCAGAATTTGCGGAACAGCGCATTGCCGAGCTTGAAAGTCTCTTCCTCGGCAAAGGTGATGTTGGCGGAGGATTTGGAAAAGACATCGCGGTTGACGGTCGCCTTGGTGGTCGCCGCCCCGCCCTGCATGGCCTCGAACCGTTCGGCCTTGGAGAAGTCATCGGTCGGCTCGGTGACCTTTTCCACGCGGGCCTTGTCCCTGGCATCGAGGTCATCACGCGTATCAGGCAGCGGCCAGTCCTGGGCCAGCGCCGCAAAACCGAACAAGGCGGCAAGCGCCGCCAGAGGAAGAGTTCTCGAATACCGTGTCGTCATGGTCTTTCACGCCAAAAGGAGGGCGGGCCCCGCGACATGCGCGGGCCCCGCCGTTGCTATTCTTATTGGAAGACAGCGTCCGGATTGTCCAGGCTGTCGGAGCCTTCAAGGTCAATCTGGCCGAGTTCCAGCGCTGCGATCGCACGCTCGATCGAAGGTGTCTGCGCGATCAGGCCGTCAATGGCTGCCTGAACGGTGGCGTTGCCCTCATCATTGCCTTCGCCGATCATCTGGTCATAGGCCTCGACGGTTTCCGCGCGGGTCGCCATCGCCTCCATCGCTTCGACGGTCGCAAGCAGCTTCGTCTTCAGCTCCTCATCCAGCGCTGCGTCCTTGGCGGCAACGAGATCGGACACCGAGGCGCCGGTCATCTCCGTGCCGTCAACGCGGACGTAATCGCCGGTATAGGCCTGCAGGATGCCGATGACATCGTTCAGGTGCGAGGCATGGGTGTTGTCGGAGAAGCAATCATGCTCCTCTTCGGGATCGTGCAGCAACAGGCCGAGCTTCATGCGCTCGCCGGCAAGCTCGCCATAGGAGAGCGAGCCCATGCCGGTGAGGATGGCGGCGACGCCGCGCGTGGGGTCTTCGGTCACATAAGCGTAGGCCTCGCCGCCTTCTTCCCAGGCCGCGACGATGTCCTCGAGGTCGGAGATCAGCAGTTCGGAGGCCGCCGAGAGATAGGCGGCGCGGCGGTCGCAGTTGCCGTTGGTGCAATCCTCGCCCGAAAGATAGTCCGTGTAGGAGCGTTCGCCAGCGCCGGCATCCGTGCCGTTGAGGTCCTGGCCCCAGAGCAGGAATTCGATGGCGTGATAGCCGGTCGCGACATTGGCCTCGATACCGCCGGCCTCATGCAGCGTATTGGCCAGAAGATCCGGCGTGATCTCGGCCGCATCGACGGCTTCGCCGTTGATCTCGATTTCCGGATTGGCGATCACATTGGCGGTGTAGAGCGTGTTCTCGTCGCTTTCCATGCCGTAGGAGGCGTCGACATAGTCGATCAGGCCTTCGTCCAGCGGCCAGGCATTGACCTTGCCTTCCCAGTCATCCACGGCCGGGTTGCCGAAGCGATAGACCTCGGTCTGCTGGTAGGGAACGCGGGCGGCGATCCATGCTTGCTTGGCGGCGGCCTGCGTCTCTTCGCTCGGGGCCTCGATGAAGGCCTGGATTGCCGCGTCGAGTTCCTGCGCCGTGGTCAGGCTGTCCTGATACTTGGCATGGGCGACGTCGGCGTAATGCTTGACGACCTCTTCCGGCGTCACGTCCGCCGCAAAGGCCGGCATGGCCGCAAGAACAGTCGAGGCCGCGAAAGCCGAAAGCGCAACGCGCATGGTTGTCGTGCGTTTCATGAATCCCTCTCCTTCAATGAGTTCACGCATGATTGATCGCGGTCTACATGAAGGAAAAACAAACTTGTGTCAAATAATCCAGTTATTGGACAGACAATAGGCAGACCGGGTGAATTTACGCCTTGATGATCGTCAATTCCGCTCGCTGAATTCAGGATTTTCGGACCAGAACCGCGCAGAAGAAACCATCCGTTCCCGTGGCCGCCGGCGTCAGCGTGGCAAAGCCTGCGCCGGAGACATGAGGCCGTGCCCCGACGCCGGGAAACACGGCGGACCAGACGGTTTCCATATCGATGGCCGCAAAGCCGCTGCCGGCCTCGCCTTGCAGAAACCGCGCGATCTGCTTCTGATTTTCCGCCGGCAGAAGCGAACAGGTGACATAGACCAGATGTCCGCCCGGCTTGACGAAGCGTGCGGCATCGGCAAGCACCTCGGCCTGCTGGGCCGTGCGCTCCTCGAGGTTCTTTTCCGAAAGCCGCCATTTGATGTCCGGCCGGCGACGCCAGGTGCCGGTGCCCGTGCAGGGCGCATCCACCAGAACATGGTCGAAGCGCGCCTCGAGGCCCGAGAGCCCTTCCAGCGAATCGTGAACCTGTACATTGCGCGTGCCCGCCCGCTTCAGCCGCTCGATGATCGGCGCAAGCCGCGTGCGGTCGGCATCATAGGCGTGGACCTGTCCGGCGTTCTCCATCGCCGCGGCCAGCGCCAGCGTCTTGCCGCCGCCGCCGGCGCAGAAGTCGAGCACCTGATCGCCGGCCTTCGCCCCGACCAGTTTGGCGACGATCTGCGAGCCCTGATCCTGCACCTCGAACCAGCCCTTCTGGAAGGAAAGCTCGGCGGTGACATTGGGCAGCCGGTCCGGCCCGCTTCCGGGCGGAATGCGGATGGCCTCGGGCGCGATGCCGCCCTCCCCGGCGCCGCTGCGGGCAAGGGCCTTCAGCACCTTCTCGCGCGTTGCCTTCAGCGTGTTGACGCGCAAATCCAGCGGCGGGCGCAGGTTCAGCGCCTCGGCCTCGGCCAGCCAGTTGTCGCCGAAATTCTGCTTGAAAGCCGGCAGGATCCATTCGGGAAGGTCACCGCGCACATCGTCGGGCGCATCGGCAAGGTTGCGGCTGACGAAAGCCTTGAGCGCGGCATCGGAGAGCGGTTCGGGCGCGAACTTGTCGCCGTCCAGCCGTTCGGCAAGCGCTTGCGGCGCAATGCCCCACTGGCGGAAGAGGACGGCATGGGCGAGCGCCGCCGGGCTGTCGTCCTCCATGAGCCAGGCGTGGGACAGTTTCAGCCGCAGCGCGTCATAGACGATATTGCCGATCGCCGCACGATCGCCGGAACCGGCAAACCGATGCGCCGTGCCCCAGTCCTTCAGCGCATTGGCAATCGGCCGCCGCCGCTCTTCAACGTCAGAAAGGACTTCAATCGCGCCTTGAAGACGTCCGCCGATGCGCATGGTTATGCTCCGTTGATTGGAGGGAGACGCGGAAAAGGTTTCCATCAATCTCCCCCCTTGAGGGGAAGATGCCCCGAAAGGGGCAGAGGGGGGTGAACCCTCCCGCCGATTTCGGAGCCTGATGCTTATGCCTATACCCCCCTTTGTCGCTATTGCGACATCTCCTCCTCAAGGGAGGAGATCGGCGGGCGCTATGCGGCGAGCTTACTGGCACCAAGCCCTACCCCAGCCACATGAACGACGCCACGACAGCAAGGTAACCGAGCACGATTGCAATCAGCCACAATGCCACCCGGCCAGAGCGCGTATGCCGCGCCTCGGCCCGGCCGATGGCCTCGGCCGTGTTCTCGTCAAAGCGCAGGCCTTTCTCGCTCATGGCAATGATTTCGTTGTGGAATTTCTCTGTCTTGTCGGCGATTTCCGGGATCGCCTCGGCGATCTTGAGCACCGCGTGCATGCCCTCGCGCATATCGGCGAGCACGCGTTTCGGGCCGAGATTCTCCTCGATCCACTTGCCGACCACGGGCTCGGAGGCCTTCCACATGTTGAAATGCGGGTCGAGCATGCGCGACACGCCCTCCACCACCACCATGGTCTTCTGCAAGTTGATCAACTGCGTCTGCGTCGACATCTCGAAAATTTCGGTGATCTCGAATAAGAGCGTAAGCAGCTTGCCCATCGAGATCGTCTCGGCCGACTGGCCGTGGATTGGCTCGCCGATGGCCCGGATCGCCTGGGCGAACGAGGCCTTGTTGTGGTGCGCCGGCACGTAGCCCGCCTCGAAATGCGCCTCCGCCACGCGCATGTAATCGCGGGTGATGAAGCCGTAGAGGATTTCGGCCAGAACCCGCCGTTCCTTCTTGCCGAGCCTGCCGACAATGCCCATGTCGACGGCGACGATCATGCCGTCATTGTCGACGAAGAGATTGCCGGGATGCATGTCGGCGTGGAAGAAGCCGTCGCGCAGCGTGTGGCGCAGGAAGGACTGGATCAGCGTGACCGCCAGCTCTTCCAGATTGTGCCCGGCCTTCTTCAGCCCCTCGAGGTCCGACATCTTGACGCCGTCGATCCATTCCATGGTGACGACATCGCGGCCGGTGCGCTCCCAGTCCACCTTCGGCAGGCGGAAACCGGGGTCCTCGGCCGTGTTCTCCGTCATCTCGGAGATGGCCGCCGCCTCGAGCCGCAAGTCCATCTCGATCTTGGTGGTCTGCTCCAGCGTGCGGGTGATATCGACCGGGCGCAGCCTGCGGCTGGAGCGGATGAACCGCTCCTGCATGCGCGAGACCAGATACATCGCCCCGAGGTCTTCCTGGAAGCGCTGGCGAATGCCGGGACGGATCACCTTGACCGCGACCTTCTGCCGGCGGCCGTCGCCATCGATCACTTCCGCCGGATGCACCTGCGCGATCGAGGCGGCGGCAATCGGATCGCCGAAGGACGTATAGAGCTCGTCCACCGGGCGGCCGAGCGAATAGCGGATGGTGGCTTTCGATGCCTCCACCGAGAAGAACGGCATGCGGTCCTGCAGCTGCGCCAGATCGTTGGCAAAGCCGTCGCCGACCACATCAGGCCGGGTCGCCAGAAACTGGCCCATCTTCACATAGGATGGGCCGAGCCGCGAGATCGCCTTGCCCAGCCGGTCGGAACGGTCCTTCTTGCGCGCGCTCGGCCGGGCAAACGGCACGAGCAGCGCCTTCACCAGCCGCGCATAGGCCGGCAGGCCTTCCGACGGCAGCGCGTTGATCACGCCTTCGCGGGCCAGCACCCAGCCAACGCCGAGCAGATTGAAATAGGATCGTAACGCGCCCATGAGCCGTGCCTAAAGCTTCCAGCCTGAGTGAAGGGCGGCGATGCCGCCCGAATAATTGGTGAATTTGACGCGCGAAAAACCGGCGCGTTCGATCATCGCGGCAAAGTCCGCCTGGCTCGGGAACTTGCGGATCGATTCGACCAGGTACCGGTAAGGCTCGCCGTCGCCGGCGACCGCCTTTCCGACCAGCGGAATGGCATGAAAGGACCAGGCCTCGTAGACCTTGTCGAGGATCGGCGCCTCGACCTCGGAAAATTCCAGCACGAGAAGACGCCCGCCCCGCTTCAAGACGCGGTAGGCTTCAGACAGCGCCTTGTCGATATGCGGCACGTTGCGGATGCCGAAGGCGATCGTATAGGCATCGAAGCTCTTGTCATCGAACGGCAGGTCCTCCGCATTGGCCTCGACGAAGGTGAGGTTGCCGGAAAGCCCCTTCTTCGCCGCCCGCTCCTCGCCGACGGCAAGCATCGAGCCGTTGATGTCAAGCACCGTGGCCTGCGCCAGCCCGCGCGAGGCCTTGACGATGCGAAAGGCGATATCGCCCGTGCCGCCGGCAACGTCGAGCACCCGGTAATCCGGGTTCGGCGGCGGATTGAGCGCGCTCACCATGCCGTCCTTCCAGGCGCGGTGCAGGCCCGCCGACATCAGGTCGTTCATCATGTCGTAGCGTTTGGCGACCTTGTGAAACACGTCGTTGACGAGCGGCTGCTTTTCGCCATCAGCGACGTCCTTGAAGCCGAAAGAGGTTTCCATGCCGCCCTGCGCACCGGTCCGGCTTTCAGCCATATTCGCACCTATCTGTTACCCGATTGAAATTTCAGGCGAGCATAGCGAAAGCCGAAACCTTGCGCTATTGCTGTCGCCCGCCGACAGTGCGGCTATAAACCGAAACGGAATAAAGCGAAACGCCAAAGGCTTAAAATAAGATGCCGGAATTGCCCGAAGTCGAAACCGTCCGCCGCGGACTGGCGCCCGCCATGGAGGGCCGCCGGATCGAGAAGCTCGTTCTCAACCGCGCCGACCTTCGCTTTCCCTTTCCCGAAAACCTTGTCGAGACTGCGGCGAACAGGACCATTGTCGCCCTGGGGCGGCGGGCGAAATACCTGCTGATCGACCTCGATGACGGCACCACAATCATCGCCCATCTCGGCATGTCGGGTTCCTGGCGCGTCGAGGAGGAGGACGATGCCCACCTGCCGGGCCGGTTTCATACCCCCCGCAGCGTCAATGCGCTGCATGACCATGTGATCATCGAACTGAGCGGCGCGCCGGCGCGGCGCATCGTCTATAACGATCCGCGCCGCTTCGGCTTCATCAAGCTTGCGCGGAAGGCAATGCTGGAAGCAGATCCGACCTTTGCCGGCCTCGGGCCGGAGCCGACCGGCAACAGTCTCGATGCCGATTTCCTGGCCGCGCGCTTTGCCGGCAAGACGCAAGCCGTCAAATCCGCCCTCCTTGACCAGCGCAATATCGCCGGCCTCGGCAATATCTATGTCTGCGAGGCGCTCTGGCGCGCCCGGCTTTCGCCCTTTCGCGCCGCAGGCCGCCTCGTCACGCCGAGGGGAAGGCCGAAGGAAGGGCTGAAGAGGCTTGTTCCGGCAATCCGCGCCGTCATTGCCGAGGCGATCGAGGCCGGGGGCTCGACGCTGCGCGACCACCGCAGGACGGACGGCACGCTCGGCTATTTCCAGCATTCCTTCTCCGTCTACGACCGCACCGGCGCACCCTGCCCGCACGAGGATTGCAACGGCACGGTGGCCCGCGCCGTCCAGGCCGGCCGCTCGACCTTTTATTGTCCGGCCTGCCAGAAGGGATGATGGGATAGAACGCTCTATCGCCGGTCGATCGGATGCAGCGCCGCGCCCTTTTCCTCGAAGGCGGTGATGTTGCCGATCGTGGTATGGGCAATGTTATAGAGCGCCTCCTCGGTGAAAAAGCCCTGATGACCGGTGATCAGCACATTGGGAAAGGTCAGAAGCCGGGCAAAGATATCGTCGCGGATGACGGTGGAGGAGAGGTCGCGGAAGAACAGGTCCTCCTCTTCCTCATAGACATCGAGCGCCAGAGCGCCGATTCGTCCCGACTTCAGCCCCTCGATGACGGCGAGCGTATCAATGACGCCGCCGCGGCTGGTGTTGACCAGCATCCTGCAGCGCTGCATGGCGGCGATCGCATCCTCGTCGATGAAATGCCGCGTCTCCGGCGTCAGCGGGCAGTGCAGCGTGATGATCTCCGAACGCTCGAGCAATTCGCCCTTGTCGACATAGCGCGCGCCGAGCGCGATGGCCTCGTCGCTCGGATAGGGGTCGAAGGCGAGGATCTTGCAGCCGAAACCGGAAAAGGCCCGCATCACGTTGCGGCCGATCCCGCCGGTTCCGACCACGCCCACCGTCTTGCCGTGCAGGTCGAAGCCCAGAAGCCCGTTGAGCGCGAAATTGCCCTCCCGCACCCGGTTATAGGCGCGGTGGATCTTGCGGTTCAGCGTCATCACCAGCGCCAGCGTGTGTTCGGCAATGGCATAGGGCGAATAGGAGGGCACCCGGGCGGTCGCCATCTGCAGATGATCGGCGGTCGTCAGATCGAGCCGGTTGAAGCCCGCGCATCTGAGCGCAACGAGCTTGACCCCGGCCTCCTTCAGTTCCGTGAGCGTCGAGGCCCCGAGATCGTCATTGACGAAGGCGCAGACGGCCTTGGAGCCTGCGGCGAGCTTGGCCGTCGGCGCATGCAGCGGCGCCTCCGTGAACACCAGGTCATGACGCCCCTCATTGGCGGCTTTGAGGAATTCCTCGTCATAGGGCTTGGCCGAAAAGACTGTGACGCGCATGTTGCTGTACCCTTTGCCTTCTGTCTTGTGCCGGGGCCGAAGGGGCCTCCGCGGCTCTTAATCCTTCATGAAGTTTAGAACGCACCGGCGCAATGGCAATGGCGCGACACGCCGCAGCAGGAGCATTGCGGCGAGAGGCCAGCGGCAGCGGCGGGTCTTTTCTTCAATTGTTCATTGACGGACCGTCCGTTTGCCTTTATATGCCCGCACCACAGTGTTGAAAGCTGCAAAGCTTCATCGATTGCTCCCGGCAGAAAAGCGACCCTGGCCTTTGACGGCGCGCCGCCGATGCCGGAGCTTGCGACCACATTCGAAGAGAGACTTATATGGCCAATACAACTTCGGCGAAAAAGGCGACGCGCAAAATGGCCCGCCGTACCGCCATCAACAAGTCCCGCCGCTCGCGTGTTCGCGGCTTCGTCCGCAAGGTCGAGGAGGCGCTCGCAGCCGGCAATCTCGATCAGGCGAAGGAAGCGCTGAAGGCCGCCGAGCCGGAAATCGCCCGCGCCGCCAGCAAGGGCGTCCTGCATCGCAATACGGCCTCGCGCAAGGTTTCGCGTCTCGCTCAGCGGGTCAAGACACTGAGCGCCTGAGAGCGAACAAGTACCAGCTTTTCGAAGAACCCGGCCTTTGGCCGGGTTTTTTGTTTTTCTTCATAGGCTTGCCCTTCATGACAATCGCGTTTCAACCACATGTCACAAAAATGACGATTTTTTTAACGTGATTTCAATAGGTTGCGGGAGGAAGGCCACATTTCAACCAAATTTGGCCCGAATTCGCGCCCCCGAAACGCGTCAAGAGATTTTATTTTTTCGACCCCGAATCGGCGCCGAAAAATGAGCGCCTTCTGAATCTAATTGATTCAAAAGCGATTCTTTTGAGAGCCCGGCAAGCGAGTCAAAATCGACCCCTTGAGTCAATGCGAGCAGCGGCGATTCGCGCAAAATTCCTTGTTGAAATTGACGGCCGTTCTTGCCTAAATGCTTCCCACATCAGCGGACGGATTGAGCTCCCGACCTTGTCGGGAGGGGCGCGTTCTCCAGGGACGCGTTGTCTTCCCGAAGCTGGAAGCGGAGTCGTTTTGGCTTCGTCCTTCCGACAATCATAGGTTGCGCACCGGTTTTCTTCGAGAAATCCGGTTCGGTCATTGTGTGCCTTTTTCAGGCCGGAAAACAAGCGGGGACCCAAAACGACTGACCGGACATTTTGCGGCCAGCATCACCCTTTACGAGGAAGGGCGCCGGCATGTGCAAGGAATGTCCCAAGCCCGGCTTCGACCCGGGCGATTTCAACAAACGACCCTTTGAACGGGGTCAAAGGGAAAACGGGCCGCGGGCGCACAGGGCGCTCGCGCCCGGGTGATGACTTTTGAAAGGCGGCAAGGAATGAGAACGAGGACAGTGACTTCGCGCACTGAGCAGGGTGCAGGCGCTTCAGAGGTCTTGAAAGGGGAACACAGTGAAGCACCGGACGCTACCTTGAGTACCGACAGCCAGTTTTTCGAGCGTTTCTGCACGGCGCTCAAGGCCCATGTGGGCGCCGATGTCTATGCCAGCTGGTTCGGGCGGCTGAAGCTGCAGTCCTCTTCCAAGAGCGTTATCCGCTTCTCTGTG
Source organism: Martelella sp. (assembly GCF_984369615.1). Taxonomy (NCBI): domain Bacteria; kingdom Pseudomonadati; phylum Pseudomonadota; class Alphaproteobacteria; order Hyphomicrobiales; family Aurantimonadaceae; genus Martelella; species Martelella sp. The sequence goes on from NZ_CFHTCS010000075.1 coordinate 14,736, forward strand.
CCGACGGCATTCCTCAAGTCGTGGATCAACAACCACTATCTCGACCTGTTGTGCGAACTGGCACGCTCCGAGCGTCCGCAGGTGCTCAAGGTCGAGGTGCTCGTGCGTTCGGCAACGCGCGCCCAGCGTCCGCAGGTTCCCGAGGAAAAGCCGAAGCCGGTGCTGCCCCAGCAGACGGCCGCCGTGCGCCCGATTCCCCGCGCCGTCAACGACCAGCCGCTGATGCCCGAGCCCGAGGGCGGGTCTGCGCGCGGCGCGGCGCAGGGCCCGAGAACCGTTTTCGGTTCGCCGCTCGATCCCTTCTTCACCTTCGACAGCTTCGTCGAGGGTTCGTCGAACCGGGTGGCCTTCGCCGCGGCCAAGACCATTGCCGAATCCGGCATGGCGGCAGTCCGGTTCAATCCGCTTTTCATCCACTCCTCCGTGGGCCTCGGCAAGACGCATCTCCTGCAGGCCATCGCCAACGCCGCTCTCGCCTCCCCCGACAAGCAGCGCGTGGTCTATCTGACGGCCGAATACTTCATGTGGAAGTTCGCCACCGCGATCCGCGACAATGACGCGCTGACGCTGAAGGATTCGCTGCGCA
>NZ_CFHTCS010000076.1:0-15256 GCF_984369615.1 Martelella sp.
GCTGCCGGTCGACCAGTATATCGGCGGCATCGAGCACGCGATCCTGCATCTGCTCTATTCGCGCTTCTTCACGCGCGCCATGAAAGCCACCGGCCATGTGAACCATGACGAGCCGTTCAAGGGTCTGTTCACCCAGGGCATGGTGGTGCACGAAACCTATCGCCTCGGCGGCAGCGGCACATCCGGCCGCTGGGTATCGCCGAGCGATGTGACGATCGAGGAAACGGACGGCACCCGCAAGGCGATCCTGACCGAGACCGGCGAAGAGGTTGCCATCGGCGCCATCGAGAAGATGTCGAAGTCGAAGAAGAACGTCATCGACCCGGATGATATCCTGGCGACATATGGGGCCGATACGGCCCGCTTTTTCGTGCTGTCGGATTCCCCGCCGGACCGCGACGTGGTCTGGACCGAGGCCGGCGTTCAGGGCACGTTCCGCTTTGTGCAGCGCATCTGGCGGCTTATTTCCGAGGCGGCCCCTGCCCTTGCGGGCATTGACGCTAAGGCGGGCGAGAACGGCAGGGCGCTGGAAATCTCCCGCGCCGCCCACAAGACGCTGAAGGCCGTTGCCGCCGATCTTGACGGACTTGCCTTCAACAAGGCCATCGCCCGCATCTATGAACTTGTGAACGTGCTGGCCCAGCCGCTTTCGGAAGTCGACAAGGCCGATGACGAATTCAAGGGCGCGCTGAAACAGGCCAGCCTGTTCCTGACCCATTGTTTTGCGCCGATGATGCCGCATCTGGCCGAAGAATGCTGGCAGACGCTCGGCGCGGAGGGTATGATCGCCATGGCGGCCTGGCCAAAGCATGACGAGGCCCTGACCGCCGACAATGAGGTGATGCTGCCGGTCCAGATCAACGGCAAGAAGCGCGCCGAACTGACCGTGGCGCGCGATGCCGATCAGGAGAGCATCAAGGCGGCGGTGCTGGCGCTTGAGGCCGTTATACGCGCACTGGACGGCAAGGAGCCGCGCAAGATCATCGTCGTGCCGCAGAGGATCGTGAATGTTGTTGTCTAGATCACGCCTGAGAGCGCTCGCCCTTTCGCTTGGCGCCCTTGCCGCCGTTTCCATGCTTGCCTCGTGCCAGGTACGCCCGCTTTACGGCGGCGCGGAGGGCACGGCGCTGAACGCGAAAATGCACGAACTCGCCTTTTCCGTGCCGACGACGCCGGTTGAGCAATATGTCCGTAACGAGCTGATCTTCCTGACGAGCGGCGGCGCCGGCGAGAGTATCAACGCCAGATATGACGTCGATCTTTCCGCCTTCGCCGTCACATCGGAACTGTTGCAGGACGACAGTTCGGATACGGCCAGCGCCGGGCGCACCATCGTCACGGCCGACTTTGCCCTGAGGCGGCGCGAGGACAACAAGCTTCTGGCGACCGGCCGGCGTCGGGCGACCGCCCTTCTCGATTTTCCCTCGCAGGAATTTGCCAAGCTGAGGGCCATTCGCGACGCCGAGCAGCGCGCCTCCAGGGAAGTGGCCGAGATCATCAATGCCGATCTTGCGATCGCGCTGAACAAGGAACCGCCGCTCGACCTGCCCAAGCCGCCTGCCGAATAGGCGAACCCGCCCGAAAACGCTATCATGGCCGCGCGGCCTCAGCGATCGAGCGAGTGGCCCAGCGCGAGCGATCTGAACCGGCGAAACAATGACGGAAATCAAGTCCTACAAGTTCGACGAATTTCTGCGACAGGACGCCGGGCGTTATCGCCTGTTCCTTGTCTATGGGCCGGACCGTGGTCTTGTCAGCGAGCGCGCCGGATTGATCGCCAGGACATCGGGCGTACCGCTCGACGACCCGTTCTCGGTGATGAAACTCGACATCGGTGATGTTGAAGGCGATCCCGGACGCATCGTTGACGAGGTGAACGCGATCGGGCTTTTCGGCGGGTCACGGCTTGTCTGGGTGCGCGCGGGAGGCAATGACAAGGCGCTCACGAGCGCGCTCAACACGCTTTCCGAAAACCCGCCCGAGAGCGCGTATCTGATCATCGAAGCCGGGGATCTGCGCAAGGGAACGGCCATGCGCAAGGCCGCGGAGAGCGCACGGCAGATCGCCGCCATTCCCTGTTATGCCGATGACGCCCGCGCCCTCAATGCGCTCATCGATCAGACGCTCGGCGAGGCGGAGCTGAGAATCACGCCGCAGGCGCGGCAGTTGCTTGTCTCAATGATCGGCGGCGACCGCCTTGCCACGCGCAACGAGATTGAAAAGCTGGCGCTTTACGGCCGCGGCCTGGAGATGATCACGGAAGAAGACGTCGCGGCCGTGATCGGCGATGCCAGCGCAATTTCCGCCGATGATGCCGTAGATGCCGTGCTTTCCGGCGACGTGGCGGCTCTCAGGCACGCCATGGCCAAGGTCTCACAGTCCAAGACGCCGATTTTCATGATCCTCAACGGCTGCATCCGCCAGTTCCATCTGCTCGACCAGATGCGGGCCGAGATGGAGAGCAAACGCGTCGCCGCAAGCCAGGTGATGCAAAGCCACGGCCGCCAGATCTTCTTTCGCCGCAAGCCGATCTTCGAAAAGGCGCTTTCCGCCTGGAACGGAAACGCCGCCGAACGCGCGCTCAGAATGCTCTCGGATGCGGTGCTGAACACCAGGCGCTACCCGGCGCTCGAAGAGAGCATCGCGATGCAAACGCTGCTGGCGCTGACGCTGCGTTCGAACAGACGCGGCGGCTGACCGGGCGGAACGTCTCGGCCTTCCGGAAACCAGCCGCCGATATTCGGTTCGCGGGCGATCCTTGCAAGGCACGATGCGTGGCGTCAGCAAGGGACCGCGAGATTCTTTCGCGACAAGGCCGATGCGCGGACCACTGTTAATGACCGCCAAGACGCCGCTGACGCAGAAAATCCTCTGCATCATCTTGAGAAAGCGAGAGAAAATTGTATCAATTCAAATTGATATGGTACAATCTCAAGGGTTGCGCTCCAGGCGCCGGCAAATGTCGTCAAGCTGGTCGAGCGAACTGTAGGCGATTCTGATCTGTCCGCCGTCGTTCTTGTGATCAATGGTGATCGTCAATCCAAGACGATCGGAGAGCGAGCGTTCCAGCGCCAGCGTATCGGCATCCTTCTGCTTGGCGGGGCGCGGGGCGCGGAGACCGCCGCCATCAATCGCCTTTTGCGCAAGCTTTTCTGCCTCGCGCACCGACAGGCCCTTCTGCACGACCGTCTGCGCCAGCGCCAGCGGATCCGGCGTTGAGATCAAGGCGCGAGCATGGCCGGCGGACAGAGCGCCCTCCGCCAGCATCGTGCGAACGCCTTCGGGCAGCTTCAGCAGACGCAGGCTGTTGGCGACATGGCTCCGGCTCTTGCCGATGATCTCGCCGAGATCATTCTGCGTATAGCCATGTTCCGCCATCAGCAATTCGTAGCCGTTCGCTTCCTCCAGGGGATTGAGATCGGCGCGCTGCACATTCTCGACAATGGCAATTTCCAGCGCCGTACGATCATCGACGTCGCGGATGAGCGCCGGGACTTCGGATAGACCGGCGAGCTGTGCCGCGCGCCAACGGCGCTCGCCCGCAATAATCTCGAAGCGCTGCTCGCCAATGGTGCGAACGACCACCGGCTGAACAATGCCATGCTGGCGAACAGACGCCGCGAGATCGCGAAGATCTTCTTCCTCGAAATGCCGACGTGGGTTCCGCGGGTTGCGGACGATGAACTCGATCGGGATCCGGCGATCCGCCGTCACCTGCACCGTTGCCGGCTCGCTCGGCTCCGCCTTTTCGATGTCGCCGATCAGCGCCGCAAGACCGCGGCCGAGCCGCCGTTTGGAGTTCTCTTCGCTCATGCTATTCACCTTCCAATGCTGCCGCTCAGGCCGCCGCCATTGCCCGCTCGCGCTGGATGATTTCCGAGGCCAGCTGAATATAGGCCTGACTTCCCTGACACTTGAGGTCATAAAGGATAACCGGCTTGCCGAAGGACGGTGCCTCGGAAACGCGGACATTGCGCGGGATCAGCGTTTTGTAGACCTTGTCGCCCATATACTCGCGCACATCGGAGACCACCTGCTGCGCCAGATTGTTGCGCGAATCAAACATGGTCAGCACCACGCCCTGGATTTCGAGTCCCGGATTGATGGTGCTGCGCACTTCCGACACGGTGTCGAGCAGCTGACTCAACCCTTCCAGCGCAAAGAATTCGCACTGCAGCGGCACGAGAATGGCCTGGGCGGCGCCCATGGCGTTCATCGTCAGAAGATTGAAGGAAGGCGGGCAATCACAGAAGACATAGCGATAACGGCTCACATCCGACTGGGCCAGCGCATCGCGGAGCTTGAACACCCTGCGGGGATCGGACGCGATTTCAAGCTCGAAGCCGAGAAGATCGAGGGTCGACGGCACCAGATCAAGATTCGGAACGGCCGTGGGGATTGCAGCCTCAACGATCGTCTTGTCGCCAACCAGAACGTCATAGGCCGAAAACTCCCGCTGATCGCGGTCTATACCGAGGCCGGTACTGGCGTTGCCCTGCGGATCAAGATCGAGCACCAGGACCTTCTCGCCGATCGCCGCAAGCGCGGTCGCCAGATTGATGGCCGTGGTGGTTTTTCCGACGCCACCCTTCTGGTTGGCGACCGTGATGACACGCGTTTTACGATTCATTGACCATTCCGCCAGTTTCAAGAGGCCGACAACGACGCAAGGCGCGATATTTCCAGGATCACGGAGCCGGGTTCAACCTTGCTTTCATGTTTTACCAGATCGAAGTCCCAATGGTCACGCGCTTTGTCGACCTCGCGCCGAAAATCCCGGCCTTTGTGGAAAAACGCGCGGAAAGCAGGCCGACCCGAAAACCAGGGTGCGGCATATTCCAGAAGCAGCGAAAGATCGGCGAGCGCGCGCGCCGACATCGCATCCCCCTCCACGATTTCGGCCGGCGCCGCTTCTGCGCGGATTGCATGCACGCTGGCGCGCGCGCCGGTCTCACGGATCGCTGTGCGCAGAAAGGATGCCTTCTTGTTGTTGCTCTCGACGAGATGCACCCAGCCCTCGCCCTGTTCGGCCAGCAGGATTGCCGTGATCAGGCCCGGAAATCCACCGCCGCTACCGATATCGATCCATGTTTTCGGCTCCGGCGACAGCTGGAAGACCTGCGCGCTGTCGGCGACATGACGATCCCAGAACTGCTGCCGCGTTGATGGCGCGACCAGATTGATGGCCTTCGCCCATTTTTCGAAATGCCCCGCGAAAGCCTCGAGGCGGAGTTGTGTTTCACGTGAAACGGTTCGGCCGTTCAGTTTCATCAGTCACCTTCAAGCCGCGGCCGCACGGCCGGTCTTCAACCGCACCAACAGCAGGGAAAGTGCGGCCGGCGTCATCCCGTCAATCCGGCTTGCCTGGGCAATCGTCGCCGGGCGCGCCTTCGCAAGCTTGCCCTTGAGCTCATTGGAAAGGCCCGGCAACGCCGCATAGTCAAAGTCGTCGGGGATCACCCTGCCCTCATCCTTGCGCATCTGGGAAATATCTGCGGCCTGCCGATCGAGATAAACCGCATAAGCCGCCTCGATCTCTATCGCGCCGCGGACTTTTTCGTCCGTCTCGGCAAGCTCCGGCCAGATGGCGATCAACCCGTCGAAATCCTGTCCAGGATAGGCAAGAAGATCATAGGCCGTACGGCGCTGGCCATCCTGGTTGAGCTTGAGCCCATGACCTGCGGCCTCATTTGGGGTCACTGACCGCGCTTTCAGCGCCGTCCGCGCCTGCTCCAGACGCAAGGCATAGTCCTCATACAGCGAACGCCTTGCGTTCGAGGCGATGCCCAGCGAGATCGCAAGCGGCGTCAGGCGCTCATCCGCATTGTCGGCCCGAAGCGTCAGCCGGTACTCGGCGCGCGAAGTGAACATGCGATAAGGCTCCGCAACGCCGCGCGTCGTCAGGTCATCAACCATCACGCCGATATAGGAGTCAGTCCGCGAGAAAACCACGGGCTCCGCGTCGCCGGCAAACCGCGCGGCATTCAACCCCGCGACCAACCCCTGGGCGCCCGCCTCTTCATAACCGGTCGTGCCGTTGATCTGGCCGGCCAGAAACAGACCGGGCATCTTCTTCAGCTCCAGAGACGCCTTCAACTCGCGTGGGTCGACATGGTCATATTCGATCGCATAGCCGGGCTGAAGGATCGAGACCCTTTCAAGCCCGGGAATCGCGTGGATAAAGGCCTGCTGAACCGCCTCAGGCAAGGAGGTCGAAATGCCGTTGGGGTAGACGGTATGATCATCCAGGCCTTCCGGCTCCAGAAAAATCTGATGTCCGTCGCGATCGCCGAAGCGCATGATCTTGTCTTCAATCGACGGGCAATAGCGTGGCCCCACGCCCTCAATCTGTCCCGAATACATGGCAGAGAGGCCTATATTGTCACGAATGATCGCGTGGACGTCGGGCGTCGTGCGTGTGATGCCGCAATCGATCTGCGGGTTCTTTACGCCGGCTGTCATGAAAGAAAACGGAACGGCGTCTTCATCAGCTTTCTGCCGATCGAGCGAGGCCCAATCGATGGTCCGTCCGTCAAGTCGCGCCGGCGTGCCCGTCTTCAGCCGGCCGAGCGCTAGCCCAAGGCGACCCAGCGTTTGCGACAGCCCGACCGAGGGCGCTTCGCCGACCCGGCCAGCCGGGATCTTCCGTGTGCCGATATGGATCAACCCGCGCAGGAACGTGCCTGTCGTCAGCACGGCGGCTCCGCAGCCATACCGCCGCCCGTCCTCCGTCACGACGGCGACAACGCGGTCGTTGTCGGTCTCGACATCGAAGACATCGCCTTCGATGATGCTGAGATTGTCGATCTCCGCCAGCGCGGCCTGCATTGCCTCCCGGTAGAGGCGGCGGTCGGCCTGGCTGCGCGGTCCGCGGACGGCCGGTCCCTTGCGCCGGTTCAGCATCCGATACTGGATCGCGGCAGCATCGGCGACGCGTCCCATCAACCCGTCAAGCGCATCGATCTCGCGAACGAGATGCCCCTTCCCCAACCCGCCAATGGCCGGATTGCAAGACATCACGCCGATCGTCTCACGCTTATGGGTGACCAGCGCCGTCCGCGCGCCGCTCCGCGCGGCCGCGGAAGCAGCCTCGCATCCCGCATGCCCACCGCCGATGACGATGACATCAAAATGATCGCTCATGAAAAAGCTCCGTTCAGGCTCGACGACCGCTGGCCGGAACCCTTGTTTTGGCGATGGTTGTGCCGTCTTGCCCCCGGAGAGTCAAGATTGTTTCACGTGAAACACGGTCTACTTGCCAACACAGAAGGACGAAAAGATCACGTCGAGAAGATCTTCGACATCTACCCGGCCCGTGATCCGACCCAGAGCCTCGGCGGCACGACGCAGGGATTCCGATGGCAGTTCCGGCGATAATTCGCGGGCCGCCACAGCCTCCTCAAGCGCGGCAAGCGCCAAGCGCAGATAGTCCGCCTGCCGCGCGCGCACCGGAAGGCTTAGCGATGAGCCCGCCACCCGCGCGGAAAGCCGATTAGAGATCGCAGTAATCAGCCGATCGATCCCCTCCCCGGTCTCGGCCGAGAGCACCAGATCAAAGCCGCCTCCGCCCGATGCAAGATCGGACTTGGTTCCCACGAGCAGGCAATCGCGATCCGGAAAGGCCTCAGGCAAGGCAACGCCCGTCATGTCGGCAAGCGATAGAACAAGATCGGCGTTCTCCAGCAGGGCGCGGGCGCGCCGCACGCCCTCGGCTTCAACCCTGTCCTCGGTCTCGCGCAGGCCCGCCGTGTCATAAAGGCGAACAGCATAACCGCCGATGTCGAGGTGAACCTCGAGAATATCCCGAGTGGTACCGGCAATGTCGGTGACAATGGCGATATCTCGTTTGGCGAGAGCGTTCAAAAGGCTCGACTTTCCCGCATTGGGCGCCCCGGCAATCACCACCTGGTAGCCGTCCCGGATGATCTCTCCCGTGTGAAGCTCCGCAAGATGCTCTCGGATCTGGGCAGCCACGCCATCGACGCTTTGCCAGATGGTGGCGGAAACGGAGCCCGGTATGTCGTCCTCGTCGGAGAAATCCAGTTCGGCCTCGATCATGGCGCGCGCATGCGTCAGCGCCTCGGCCCAACGCTCATAGAGTCCAGACAGCCTGCCGCTTGCCTGTTCCATCGCAAGCCGGCGTTGCATTTCCGTCTCGGCGACGATGATATCGGAAAGTCCCTCGGCTTCTACAAGATCGAGCTTGCCGTTCTCGAAGGCCCTGCGGGTGAATTCGCCGGCCTCCGCATGGCGCGCCCCAGGAAAGGCAGCGAGCCGGGCGAGCATGGCATTCACCACGGCGCGGCCGCCGTGGAGATGAAACTCGACGCAATCCTCGCCGGTAAAGGAAGCCGGCCCGGCAAAGGCCAGCACCAGAGCCTGGTCGATGGCAACGCCTTCCGCATCCCGCAGGGTCATCAATCGCGCCTGACGTGCCGGCGGCACCCGGCCGGCAACCGCGACGCAGATATCGAACGCTGTTGCGCCCGACAGGCGGATCACCGCAACGCCCGAGGGTAAAGCGCCGCTTGAGAGGGCAAAAATCGTGTCGGTCGATCGCATGAGACGCGCCTATGACAGATCGAATTCAAAATTATTTATATACTTCAATATCTTAATCAGAATTCGGGTGTCACTCAGAAACCGTTCATCGGTTGCTTTGGCAACGACACCGCTGCCCGCGACCGAGATCCAGCCAGGCCCTGGCACTTCCGGGTCCCGGCCTCAACTTTCCTCAGGTGTTCATCGATTCGAAGAACTCGGCATTGCTCTTCGTCTGCTTCAGCTTGTCGATCAGGAACTCGATGCCGTCGGTCGTGCCCATCGGCGCGAGAATCCGCCGCAGCACGAAGACCTTCTGCAGATCCTGACGCGGGACAAGCAGGTCCTCCTTGCGCGTGCCCGACTTGAGGATATCGATCGCCGGGAAAATGCGCTTGTCGGCGACCTTGCGATCGAGCACGATTTCCGAGTTGCCGGTGCCCTTGAACTCCTCAAAGATTACCTCGTCCATGCGGCTGCCGGTGTCGATCAGGGCCGTGGCGATGATCGTCAGCGAACCGCCCTCCTCGATATTGCGCGCCGCGCCGAAGAAGCGCTTCGGCCGCTGCAGGGCGTTGGCATCGACGCCGCCGGTCAGCACCTTGCCGGAAGACGGTACGACGGTGTTGTAGGCGCGTCCGAGACGGGTGATGGAATCGAGCAGGATGACGACGTCGCGGCCATGCTCGACCAGGCGTTTGGCCTTCTCGATCACCATTTCGGCGACCTGAACGTGGCGTACGGCTGGTTCATCGAAGGTCGACGACACGACCTCGCCCTTCACCGAGCGCTGCATGTCGGTCACCTCTTCCGGACGCTCGTCGATCAAGAGAACGATCAGGAAGCATTCGGGATGATTGGCCGTGATCGAATGGGCGATGTTCTGCAAGAGAACCGTCTTGCCCGTGCGCGGCGGCGCGACGATCAGTCCGCGCTGTCCCTTGCCGAGCGGCGCGACGAGGTCGATGACGCGCGGCGAGAGATCCTTCGATGTCGGGTTCTCCAGTTCCATCTTGAACCGTTCATCGGGATAAAGCGGCGTCAGATTATCGAAATGGACCTTGTGACGGATTTTCTCCGGATCGTCGGAATTGATCGTGTTGACCTTCAGAAGGGCGAAATAACGCTCACCTTCCTTGGGCCCGCGGATTGGGCCTTCGACAGTATCGCCCGTCTTCAGCGCAAAACGCCGGATCTGGGAGGGAGAGATATAGATGTCGTCCGGACCCGGCAGATAATTGGCATTTGCCGAACGCAGGAAGCCAAAGCCGTCCTGAAGAACCTCGACGACGCCCTCGCCGATGATCTCGACATCCTGCGTGGCCAGCACTTTGAGAATGGCGAACATCAGCTCCTGCTTGCGCATCGTGCTGGCGCCCTCGACCTCGAGCGATTCGGCAAAGGCCAGGAGGTCGGTTGGTGTCTTGCTCTTCAGTTCCTGAAGCTTCATTTGAGACATGAAGTAAACCGTGAATTGTTGTGATGATCGAAAGGCCGGTTGCACTGGTGGAGCAGTGCCAATTCGGATTGGCGCAGGGGTATTATTGCACAGCCTTTTTGGATGGGTCGGCTGGAAGATACTGATTTGCCCGTGTCGTTACAAGAGCAAATACGCGTTTTTGCCTCGGAAAACGCGCCAAACCATTTATCAAACGATTAAAAGGGTTTAACGATCACCATAATCACGGCAATGATCATCAGCACGGTCGGCGCCTCGTTGACGATACGCCAGTGCCGGGCGCTCGTCGAACGCTTGTCGGCGGAAAAATCCTTGATCGCCTTGCTGTAATAGCCGTGGACACCGGACATCAGGAAGACGGCGAAAAGCTTTACATGCAGCCAGCCATCGGAGAACCATCCGCCGTCCCAGGCCAGATAAAGGCCGAAGATCCAGGTCAGGATTATGGCCGGGTTCATGATCACCTTCATCAGACGATATTCCATCACCTTGAAAGTCTCCGACTTCTCCGAACCCGGCGCGCTGTCGGCGTGATAGACGAAAAGCCGCGGCATGTAGAACATGCCCGCCATCCATGAGATCACCGCGATCACGTGAATGGCCGTCGCCCAGAGATAGAAACTGTCGCGCTGGAAGACGAAGAGCCCGAGACAGACGAACAGGAACAGAAGCAGCGCCGTCATTGCCCGGCTCGCCGACTTCCTGCCCGCGACCTTGCCCGTTTCGCCCTGCTCCGTCATCATTTCCTCCGCATATATTTGTTTTATAAGGTTTATTTCTCGCCGCGCACCAGCTTGACGAGCGTAGCGACTGTTTCCGGATCCACTTCCGGCGTGATCCCATGTCCGAGATTGAAGATCATCGGACCGTCCGACAAGGCTTCAACAATAGCGGTCGCACGCGCTTTCATCAGATCACCACCCGCAACCAATGACAGTGGATCGAGATTGCCCTGCACCGGTCCATCCTTCTGCAGCTCCTTGGCAATGGCGAGCGGCACGGTCCAGTCGAGGCCGATCGCATTGGCATCGGTTTTCTGCCGGTAGGTCGAAAGATTGGCGCCCGCGCCTTTGGCAAAGGCGATGATCTTCGCTCCCGGCACGGCCTGCCGCACCGTCCTGACGATACGGGCGACGGGACGCGCGGCAAAATCGGCAAAATCCTCCTCGCCAAGCACGCCGGCCCAGCTGTCGAAAATCTGCACCGCGTCGGCGCCCGCCTTCAATTGCCGGATCAGATAGTTGGCGGAAAGATCGGCGATCAGATCGAGAAGCTTCAGGAATTCCGTCCTGTGCCGATAGGCGAAAAGCCGGGCCGGCGCCTGGTCGCTGGTCCCCTTCCCCGCGATCATATAGGTCGCCACGGTCCAGGGCGCGCCGCAAAAGCCGAGAAGGCTCGTCTGAGGGGACAGGTTTTTCCGGATACGCCCGACTGCCTCAATGACCGGATCAAGCGTATCAGCTTCGTAACGGGTTTCCAGTGCGGCGATATCGCCAACCATGATCGGGTCAAGACGCGGTCCCTCGCCCTTTTCAAAGCGAACGCCGCATTTCAGGGCGTCCGGGATCACCAGAATGTCGGAAAACAGAATGGCAGCATCAAAACCGTAACGCCGGATAGGCTGCAGCGTCACTTCCGTTGCAAATTCGGGATTGTAACAGAGGTTGAGGAAACCGCCGGCCTTCTCCCTCAAGGCCCGGTATTCGGGAAGGTAGCGGCCTGCCTGTCGCATCAGCCAGATCGGCGGCGGGTTGACGGTTTCGCCTTCAAGCACGCGTTCCAGCGTCCGTTCTGCCATATCCCCAGCCCTTGTAAATAATGAATCTGTTTATGTCTGGATTCCTTTTATTTCTTAGAGTCTGTGAGGATCAAGGATTAAAGGGTTTTCCGGGATTATGAGTCTTTTCCACGCATTCGGCCGTCTTCAGCGGGATTAAAATACCGCCTTGATGGCAATTGTGGGGATGCGCATGGAATATTTCATGGATTCAAATCCTTGGCCTGTTGCGATGGCGGTCGGCGACCTGTGCAAAACCACTGGAATTTTGCCGCGAAAGCCATTCTTTTCCCCGTTTTCAACAGCGGCGTTTGAACCTATTCAACGAAAAAGGATATGTGGATAAATCGCAAGACAACCCACAGGCCAAAACCGGCGCTTCGCATTCGCCCCGTTTTGTCCAGCGTTATGAACAGGAGGCGAAGGACATCGTGGAAAACCGCAAAAACTTCTTTCACCTCCATCTGATCTCCGATTCGACGGGCGAGACGCTGATTTCCACGGGCCGCGCAGTCTCCGCCCAGTTCGGCGGCTATGAGCCGATCGAACATGTCTATCCGCTGGTGCGCAGCCGCAAGCAGGTGCTCGCCGTGCTCAGGGCGATCGACGAGGCGCCGGGCATCGTTCTCTACACGGTGGTCAATGAGGAACTGGGGGCGCTTCTGGAAGAAATGTGCCGGGACATGAACCTGCCCTGCGTCAACGTTCTCGATCCGGTCGCCAGGGTGTTCCAGTCCTATCTCGGCACGGCTTCGCGGAGGCGCTCCGGCGCCCAGCACAGCCTGGACGAGGACTATTTCGCCCGGATCGAAGCGCTGAACTACGCCATGGATCACGATGACGGGCAGATGCCGGAGACCTATGACGAGGCCGATGTGGTCATTCTCGGCATCTCCCGCACGTCGAAGACGCCGACGAGCGTCTATCTCGCCAATCGCGGCGTGAAGGCGGCCAATATTCCGATCGTGCCGGGAATGAAACTGCCCGAAAGCCTCTACCGGGCGAAGAGGCCGCAGATCGTCTGCCTGATCGCCTCGCCGGGACGAATTTCCCAGGTGCGCGAGTTCCGCGAGTTCGGCAGCGGCGCGGACGAGGGCAAGAGCGAATATACCGATCGCGCGGTGATTGCCGAGGAGCTGAAATATGCCCGCAGCCTTGCCGCCCAGAACAACTGGCCGATCATCGATGTCTCGCGCCGCTCGATCGAGGAGACGGCGGCGGCCATTCTTGCCTTGAAATACGAGCTGAAATAGTCACGCCGGAGCTGCGAGAGGAAAGCGCCGATGCCGAAGAATGAAGCGATCATCCTGGCCTCCACCAGTCCTTCAAGGCGGGCGCTGCTCGCCAACGCGAGGATTGCCTTTTCCAGCATGCGCCCGCATGTGGATGAACGGGCAACGGAAGCACCCTTTCTGAAGACCGGCGCGACGCCGGAATTTCTCGCCGGCCTTTTGTCGCGGGCAAAGGCGCTCGACGTCGCGGGCCGCGCGCGAGGCACTTTCGTCATCGGCGGTGATCAGGTGATGGCGTTCGAGGGTTGTCCCTATTCCAAGCCGGAAAACCGGGAGGAAGCGCGCAAGCACCTGAAGCGTCTCTCCGGCAAGACGCATTACCTGATGAGCGCCTTCGCGATTGCCCGTGACGGCGAGATCCTGTTCGAGGCCTGCGAGACGGCGGCCTTGCACATGCGCTCGCTCGACGAGGCGGAGATCGACCGCTATCTGGCGCGCCTTTCCGACGAAGTGCTGTTTTCCTCGGGCGTTTACCAGCTGGAAGGCCCGGGCGTGCGACTGTTCGAGCGGATCGACGGCGATTTCTTCACGATATTGGGCATGCCGATGCTTCAGTTGCTGGCGGCCCTGCGCAAACTCGGAGCATTGCATGACTGATTCACGTGAAACCCATCTGCGGCGGGCCTGCGTCATCGGCCATCCCGTTTCCCAGTCCCGCTCGCCGCTGGTTCACGGCTATTGGCTGAGGAAATACGGGATTTCCGGGGATTATGTGCGCGAAGACGTGGCCCCGGGGGAAATCGCGGGCTTCATCGATCGTCTGCGCTCCGGCGAAGCCGGTTTCGTCGGCTGCAATGTCACCATCCCCCACAAGATGGCCGCTTTCGAGCTTGCCGACGAGGCCGATGAAAATGCCACGCTTCTGGGCGCGGCCAACACGTTGTGGGTCGAAAACGGACGCGTTCATGCCGCCAATACCGACGGCCTCGGCTTTACCGGCAATCTCGACGCGGCCCATCCCGGCTGGGATTATGCGGAAAAGGCCGTGGTGCTGGGCGCCGGCGGCAGCGCGCGTTCGATCGTCATGGCGCTGAAACAACGCGGCATTTCCCACATCCACATCATCAACCGCACGCTTGCGCGGGCCTCCGAACTGGCCGCGCGGCTTGGCGACCGCGTCGATGCGCATGACATGGACCGGCTTGCCGACGTAATGAAAGGCGCCGGCCTTTTCGTCAACACCACGTCGCTCGGCATGAAGGGCGGCGCCGTGCCGGACTTTGACTTCGGCCTCCTCTCCGAAAACGCCATTGTAGCCGATATCGTCTATGTGCCGCTCGAAACGCCGATCCTGAAACAGGCGAAGGCGCATGGGTTGAGGACGGCGGACGGCCTCGGCATGCTTCTACATCAGGCCGTGCCGGGTTTTGAAAAATGGTTCGGCAGGAAGCCAGAGGTCGATGACGCGTTGAGAAATGAAATCATCGCCGATCTTGAGGCGAACGGATGATCATTCTCGGCCTCACCGGATCGATCGGCATGGGAAAGTCCACCACGGCGGGCTTTTTCACCGAGGCCGGCATACCGGTACAAAATGCCGACGAGGTGGTGCATGCGCTTTATCGCGGCCGGGCCGTGGCCCCGGTCGAGGCCGCCTTTCCGGGCGTTGCCGAAAATGGCGTGATCGATCGCGCGCGCCTCAGCAGGGCGCTTGCGGGCAAGCCGGAAAATTTCGAGAAGCTGGAGGCGATCGTCCACCCGCTGGTGCGCGAGGAGCGCGACCGCTTCCTGGAAAAGGCGCGCGCCGACGAGGCTCCGATCGCCGTGCTCGACATCCCCCTCCTGTTCGAGACCGGGGCCGAGCGCGCCGTCGATTACGTGCTCGTCGTCACCTGCGATCCGGCGATCCAGCGCGAACGCGTGCTGGCGCGGCCGGATATGACAGTGGAAAAGTTCGAAACAGTGCTGAAACGCCAGCTTGGCGATGGCGAAAAACGCGCGCGGGCCGACTATATTGTCGACACGGGGCACGGCATTGACGAGGCGCGGGCGGCGGTCGGTCACATCATTGCCGAGCTGAAGAACAAGGCGGCGGACGACGCGGCGCAGAAAGACTAAGGAGCGGTGATGAAGGTCACGCGCGATATCATTTTCGATACCGAAACAACGGGCATGGACAAGAATGACGACCGACTGATCGAGATCGGCGGCGTCGAGCTGATCGACCATTTCCCGACCGGAAAGACC
>NZ_CFHTCS010000077.1:0-15235 GCF_984369615.1 Martelella sp.
GGCAACGACAATTGCCACGCCCTCAATGACGGCGGAGATATATTCCGCCTTGTGATGACCGAACTGGTGGTCATGGTCGGCAGGCTTGGCCGCATAGACGATCGCGACGAAAGCGGCGACGGAGGCAACCACATTGACGATCGATTCCAGCGCGTCGGACAAAAGCGCCACGGACCCGGTCAGATGCCAGGCGAGAAGCTTGATCCCGAGCACGAGAAGAGAGAGCGGTATCGTCCAGAACGCCAGTGTCCGCGTTCGGCTTGCGCCGCCGCCTTTTGCCTGACCACCAGTCATTGGAAAATCCCGTCTTGCTGAACGAAAAGGCCGGAACAGCCGCCCGGCCCTGTCGATCTGCTACCTCCTCATCGCGACAATGGCAAGACAGTCTTCACCCTGCCGCCTTTTTGTCTCCCAAAGCCTCGCCGGAGCGATCGACCAGCTTGCCCACCACATTTTCGATGATGCGCATGCCGGCATCGCCGCCGAGCGTCATGATTGATTCGGGGTGAAATTGCACCGCCGCGACCGGCTCATGCGCATGCTCGATGCCCATGATGATGCCGTCATCGGTCTCCGCCGAAATGGCGAAATCGGCCGGCAATTGCACCGCATCGGCAAAGATCGAGTGATAGCGGCCGACGGTGATTTCCTTCGGCAGCCCGTCGAAAAGCCGGCCCGGCTCAAGGATGCGAATGCGCGAGGGCTTGCCGTGCATGGGCACAGCAAGCTGACGCAGCGTGCCGCCATAGGCCTCCGCCAGCGCCTGCAGGCCGAGGCAGACGCCGAAGATCGGCAAGTTTCGGCTGCGCGCCTTCTTGATCGTCGTCTTGCAGTCGAAGTCCTTCGGCATGCCCGGCCCGGGCGACAGGACAACGAGGTCCGGCGCGATCCGTTCGAACGTTTCGTCTGCCACCGGCGAGCGCACGGTCGCCACCTCAGCGCCCGTCTGCCTGAAATAATTGGCGAGCGTGTGGACGAAACTGTCTTCATGGTCGACAAGCAGGATCTTGAGCCCCGCGCCGATTTTCGATACCGGCCGCGTGGCAGGCGCAAGTTTTTCCGCATCCGCCTCACGGATGGCGGCCAGCATGGCTGAAGCCTTCAATTCGGTCTCCGCTTCTTCCTCATGGGGATCGGAATCATAAAGCAGCGTGGCGCCGGCCCGCACTTCCGCCGTGCCATTCTTGACGCGGATCGTGCGCAGCGTCAGCCCGGTATTCATGTCGCCGTTGAACCCGACCATGCCGATAGCGCCGCCATACCAGGCGCGCGGACTCTTCTCGTGGTTTTCGATGAAGCGCATGGCCCAGAGTTTCGGCGCGCCGGTCACCGTCACGGCCCAGGCGTGGCTCAAAAACGCGTCGAAGGCATCCATGTCGGGACGCAGACGCCCCTCGATATGGTCCACCGTATGGATGAGGCGCGAATACATCTCGATCTGGCGACGGCCGATGACCTTGACCGAACCGGGCTCGCAGACCCGGCTCTTGTCATTGCGGTCGACATCGGAACACATGGTCAGTTCCGACTCGTCTTTCTGTGAATTCAGAAGTTTCAGGATCTGCTGGCTGTCGGCAATCGGGTCCTCGCCGCGCTTGATGGTGCCGGAGATCGGGCAGGTCTCGATCCGCCGGCCGGTGACGCGCACGAACATTTCCGGGGATGCGCCGATCAGATATTCCTGGTTGCCGAGATTGATGAAGAAGGAATAGGGCGACGGGTTGGTCGCCTTCAGCCGTTTCGAGATCGCCGACGGCTTGCTGGTGCAGCGTTCCATGAACTGCTGGCCGGGCACGACCTCGAAGAGGTCGCCGCGCACGAAGCTTTCCTTCGCCTTGGCGACCAGTTCGGCATATTCGCCCTTGTGGTGGTCGCTGCGGGGCGGCAGGCTGTTTGCGGGGCGGAATGGCTCGGAAGCGATGTCCTCGCCCTTGCCCTCCGTCGCGATCCCGTCCTTTTCAAAATCGTAGCGATCGATCCAGGCCTTGGCGGCATGGTTGTCGACCATCAACACCTCGTCGGGCAGGAACAGAACCATGTCGCGCTGGTCGACGGGACGCTCGAGCTTAAGCTTGATGGCATCGAACTGGAAGGCAAGGTCGTAGCCGAAGGCGCCGTAAAACCCGAGGCTGGCATCCTCGTCGGAATGGAACAGATCAACGATGGCGCGCAGGACCGTAAACACGGTCGGCGCCTTCGAGCGCTCCTCCTCGGTGAACTGACGGTCGGGTTCCGCCACCTGAAGATCGATCCGGCGGGGCGTGCGGCCGGTGATCGCAACCGGTTCCAGCGCCTCGACGACCGGCAGTATCAGCGAAAGCAGCGCCTCGCCGCGTCCGTTGAAGGCCTCGATCCACATGGTGCGGCCATTGCAGGAAATGGCGGCCGGCGGATCGATGACGGCGGTGTCCCAGCGGGTGTAGCGGCCCGGATATTCATAGTTCGATGAAAAGACCGCGCCGCGCCGCTCGTCCAGCCGGTCGATATAGCTCGATACGGAATCGCCATAGGGCACGAAACGGCGGGTTCGCGTGATCGTCACGCCGCCTTTCGTCTCATAGCTTGCCCCGCCATCCGGCCGTTCATGAAGGCTCATTGTCCCTGCTCCACCTTTTGTGTCGCGAAACGGCGTCCCGCGCGTTTCGCAATGTCATTCGTTGAACCCCGCAAAGGCGGCGACAATACGAAAAAAGCCGCCTCGGTTTGAGGGCGGCTTCGTCAGATCATCCGGACATGCGTGATCGTGGCCGCCTTTAGCGAGCCCACCACCAGTTAGCAATGTTCATCGTCGTGATCATCATGGGCTTTTTCTACCCCAGCTTGGCCTGACTGGCAAGCAGCAAGAAAAGCGACGGCGAATCCTGCCATTCAAGCCTTTTCATAGGCACACGGATGAAAAGCCCATTTCATGCGTATACGCTTGCCCTCGCGCCCGCGCGGACATAATCCGGGATCAGAAACGCATTGAAAAACAAGCATCAAGGGAGGCAGACATGCCGCAGCCCGCGCAAAGCAGACACTGGTGGAAAGAGGCCGTCGCCTACCAGATCTATCCCCGCTCCTTCGCCGATTCCAATGGCGACGGCATCGGCGACATTCCCGGCATCATCGAGAAGCTCGACCATGTCGCCGGTCTCGGCATCGACGTCATCTGGCTGTCGCCGCATTTCGACAGCCCGAACGCCGACAATGGCTACGACATCCGCGACTACCGGAAAGTCATGAAGGAATTCGGCACCATGGCCGATTTCGACCGCCTGCTTGCCGAGATCAAGAAACGCGGCATGCGGCTGATCATCGACCTCGTGGTCAACCATTCGAGCGACGAGCATGAATGGTTCGTCGAAAGCCGGTCCTCGCGCGACAGCGCCAAGCGCGACTATTACATCTGGCGCGACGGCTCGAAGGGCGTGCCCAACAATTTCGTCTCCTATTTCGGCGGCTCCGCCTGGGAGAAGGATGCGGCCACCGGCGACTACTACCTGCATTATTTTGCGAAGAAACAGCCGGACCTGAACTGGGACAACGAGAAAGTCCGCACGCAAGTCTATGAACTGATGCGCTTCTGGCTCGACAAGGGCGTCTCGGGTTTCCGCATGGACGTGATCCCGTTCATCTCGAAGAATTTCGCCTTCCCCAACCTGACTGAGGAAGAGATGAAGGATCCGGGCCGCGTCTACGCTTCCGGGCCGCGCCTGCACGAATACCTGCAGGAGATGAACCGCGAAGTGCTGTCGCATTATGACTGCATGACGGTTGGCGAGGCTGCCGGCGTTTCGGATGCCGAGACGCCGCTTTTCGTCGACGAGGCCCGCAACGAACTCAACATGATCTTCAACTTCGCCGTCGTCATGCTCGATCGTGACGGCTGGCGCTGGAAGCCGCGCAAGCTCACCGACATGAAGGCGACCTTCGACCGGCTCGACAAGGCCGTCGGCATGACCGGCTGGAACACCGTCTTCCTCGGCAATCACGACCAGCCGCGCACCGTCAGCCATTTCGGCGATCCCGCCCCGCAGTACCGCGTGCTCTCGGCCAAGGCGCTGGCAACGATGATGCTGACCATGCGCGGCACGCCCTTCATCTATCAGGGTGAGGAGATCGGCATGGTCAACTATCCCTTCACCGATCTCGACCAGTTCGACGATATCGAGGTGCGGGGCCTCAGGCAGGACCATGTCGAGACCGGCAAGGTCAGCGCCGGGGAGCTTCTTGAGAACCTCAACAGGGTGAGCCGCGACCATGCCCGCACGCCGATGCAATGGGATGCTTCAACGAATGCCGGCTTCACCACGGCGCAAAAGCCCTGGCTTGCGGTCAATCCGAATTATTTGGAGATCAACGCCGCGGCCGCGCGGGCGGATCAAGGCTCGGTCTACCATCATTACCGGCGGCTGATTGCGCTGCGCCATGAAATGCCTGCCCTCGTCTACGGCACCTATGAAGATCTTGCGCCCGATCACGAGACGGTCTTCGCCTTCGAGCGCAGGCTTGATGACGCCCGTCTGGTCACGGCCATCAACTTCTCGCGCGAACCGGTGACCTGGCGTCATGCGGCGCTGAAGGGGGCGTCCGGCCTCGCCAGCAACGAGGAGGACCGTGGCGCGGCTATCGCCGATGACGCGCTGACGCTTCTGCCCTGGGAGGCAGTGGTGCTCAAGCCCGCGACCTGACGGGGAGCGGACAAAAATGCCGGCGGCGCCCGCCGGGCGCCCTCCCTTCTCGGCCTCGCAATCCTTGACGTTCCGTCCGTTCCGGGGCCTTCTCACCCTGCGCGGAAATGTTTCGACAGTTTCAGGCCCTGGGCCTGGTAGTTCGAGCCGAGACCGGAACCGTAGAGCGCCGTCGGCGGATCCATCATGCGCTCGTAAACCAGGCGGCCGACGATCTGGCCGTGTTCCAGGATGAAGGGCACCTCGTGGCTTCTGACCTCGAGCACCGCGCGCGCGCCCCTGCCGCCGGCCTCCGCATGGCCGAAGCCCGGATCGAAAAAACCCGCATAGTGG
Organism: Martelella sp.; assembly: GCF_984369615.1. Lineage (NCBI taxonomy): Bacteria > Pseudomonadati > Pseudomonadota > Alphaproteobacteria > Hyphomicrobiales > Aurantimonadaceae > Martelella > Martelella sp. The sequence continues at coordinate 5,007 of NZ_CFHTCS010000077.1, forward strand.
ACGCGGAATTCGCCGACCAGCGGGTCGAACGGCGTCATCTCGGCGGCGAAAAGCGGCGGCACGTGCACGGCCTCGCGCGAGACAAGAATATAGAACTCGTCCGGGTCGAGGATCAGCTCGCCCTTGCCGCGCCCCTGAATGGGCTCCCAGTAATCAAGAATGTCGTAGCCGGCCTTGCGGTCAACATCGATGACCCCGGTATGGTGCTTGCCGCGATAGCCGACCAGCCCCTCGCCTTCGAGATCGATCGACAACGCAATGCCGCCGTCGGAAATATTGGGCATGTCGCTGGCAACCAAGGTTTCGGCGCGATGCAGCGCCATCAGCGCGTCTTCGCCAAGCGCCGAATGCCCGGAGCGAAAGCGGATCTGCGAGAGACGCGAGCCCTGGCGCACGATCACCGGAAAGGTGCGCGGCGAGATTTCCAGGTAGAGCGGTCCCCGATAGCCCGAAGGAATGACATCGAACTCCTGCGCGAAATCCGGGATCACGCGGGTGAAGATATCGAGCCTGCCGGTCGAGCTTTTCGGGTTGGTTGACGCGGAGAGATGCTCCGGCAGGGCGAGCCCCTCCATCAGTTCGACGATATAGACGCAGCCCGTCTCAAGAACCGCGCCCTGCGAGAGGTCGATCTCGTGCATGGAAAGCCGCGAAAGCTTGTCGGCAACGCTGTGGCGCGGACCAGGCAGGAAACTGGCGCGCACCCGGTAGGCTTTTGCGCCAAGGCGCAAGTCGAGGCTTGCGGGCTGGACCTGGTCGTGATCCAGCGGCTTCGTCGTGGTCAGATTTTTCTGCTCGAGCAGTGCGGCAATGGCGTGATCGGGCAGGATTCCGGGCGTCTTGGACATGTTTTGCTCCTGTTGGCCGACAAAACCAATCTTTCAGAATTGACGCAAGCGCTTATAGGGATTATGCCGCCTTATCCCCGTGGTGATTTGGCCGGTCGGCTTGCAGCCACGTTAAACAAGTAGCTAAAAGGCCGGGTAACCGGTCCCTTAGCGACCGGTTTTTTTGTTTGGAGAGATGAAAATGAAGAAGTCCTGGCGTCCGCAAACCAAGCTCGTTCATGCAGGAAGCCTGCGGTCGCAGTATGGCGAGATGTCCGAGGGCATCTTCATGACGCAGGGCTTCCTCTACGAGAATTCGGCCGCCGCCGAGGCCCGTTTCAAGGGCGAGGACGACGGTTTCATCTATGCCCGCTACGGCAGCCCCACCAATGACATGTTCGAAAAGCGCATGTGCGCGCTCGAGGGAGCGGAGGACGCCCGCGCCACGGCCTCCGGCATGGCTGCCGTTTCCGCCGCCATCCTCTGCCAGCTGAAGGCCGGCGACCATATCGTCGCCGGCCGCGCGCTCTTCGGCTCCTGCCGCTGGGTCGTGGAAACGCTCGCGCCAAAATACGGCATCGACTGCACGCTCGTTGACGGGCGCGACCTCGCCGCCTTCGAGGCCGCCATCCGTCCGAACACAAAGCTGTTCTTTATCGAGAGCCCGACCAATCCGACGCTGGAAGTGGTCGACATCGCCGGCGTTGCCGATCTCGCGCACCAGGCCGGCGCCCGCCTCGTCGTCGACAATGTGTTCGCCACCGCGCTTTACCAGAAGCCGCTGGAACTCGGCGCCGATGTCGTCGTCTATTCGGCGACCAAGCATATTGACGGACAGGGCCGGTGCCTCGGCGGCGTCATCCTGTCGTCGAAAAAGTGGATCGAGGAGGAACTGCAGGACTATTTCCGCCATACCGGCCCTGCCCTTTCGCCCTTCAACGCCTGGCTGTTGATGAAGGGGCTGGAGACCTTCCCGCTGCGTGTTCGCCAGCAGACGGAAAGCGCCGGAAAGATCGCGGATTTCCTCGCCGACCAGAAACAGGTCGCCCGCGTGATCTACCCCGGCCGCGCGGACCACCCCCAGGCCGACATCATCAAGAAGCAGATGACTGCGGGGTCGTCGCTCATCGCCTTCGAACTGAAGGGCGGCAAGGATGCGGCCTTTGCGCTGCAGGATGCACTCGATATCGTCTCGATTTCCAACAATCTCGGCGATGCCAAGAGCCTGATCACCCATCCGGCGACGACGACGCACAAGAACCTCTCCGACGAGGCGCGCGCCGAGCTCGGCATTTCCGGCGGCACGATCCGGTTTTCCGCCGGCATCGAGGATACCGACGACCTGGTCGACGATTTTGCCCAGGCCCTTGCAAAACTGCCGGCATAAGCGCCAGAATTGCAGACCGGCCGGAGGCGAAAGGTCCCGGCGGAGAGGCCAGTGGGAGCCCGCTTTTGCAAAGCGTGACGACGGACGAGATCGAGGTCAGGGTGGAAACCCGTTTTCTGGACGAGCATTCCGCTCCGGCGGAGAACCAGTTCGTCTGGGCCTATGACATCGAGATCGTCAATCACGGCGCGGTCGATGTCCAGATCGTCGCCCGTCACTGGACCATCACCAATGCCGACGGGATCGTCGAGATCGTCAACGGGCCGGGCGTTGCCGGCAAGCAGCCGGTACTGGCCAGCGGCGAACGGTTCTCCTACCAGTCGGCCGCCCCGCTCGACACCGCGTCCGGCATCATGGTCGGCCATTATGTGGCCCGCACCGGCGACAACCGCCTGCTGCAGGTCGCCATTCCGCCCTTCTCGCTCGATTCCCCCTATGAGGACCGCTCCCGCCATTGAGGACGGCGGGAAAAAGCCGCCCTCCCCGCTCAAGAAAAGGGCGGCGTATGAAAGCCCATTCGGCAGGCGCCCGGATTACTCGCGCGTCATGACATCCTCGACATCGGCGCCGCCATATTCCTGCAGCTCGATATCGTGCTGTTCGCGGCGGAAGCGATCGAAAATGTCCTGCGAAATGCGGCCGCGCACCGCCATCAGGAAGACGGCAAGCGAGAACAGGGCCGCCACGATCGAATCGACCGGATGCGGAATGACGCCGAGTCCGCCGCCATAACCGCCGAGATAGGAGATGATGGCGACGCCGGCCATGTAGACCCCGAACCACGCGGCGCTCATCGGTTCCAGATCCTCCCGGCCGATCACCGCCAGGCGCAGGAAAAACAGCGCCGCGCCGATGAACAGCAACACAAGCAGAACCCAGATCGTGCTCCAGCCCGACCAGTAGATCATCAGCGTCGCGATCATGAAGGCAAGCGCCCCGATGACGCCGGCCGCGGGCACCACGAAGGGACGGCGGGCATTCGGCGCGAGATAGCGGAAGGCCACCATGGACACCGGACCGGCGATGAAGGACAGCACCACCGCCGCGCTGTTGAGCGCCAGGATTTCCTGGAAGGGCAGGATGATCAGCATCAAAAGCGCCACCACATAGTTGAGGATCAGGCCCCAGAGCGGCACGCCGTATTCGTTCAGCTTGGCGAACAGGCGCGGGAACACGCCGTTGTTCGACATGGCAAGCGCCAGGCGGGCATTCGAGCTGACCGAGACGAGCCCGCTGCCGGCCGGCGAGATCACGGCGGCGACATTCAGCATGCTGAGCAGCCACAAGACGCCGATGGAGGTGGCAAGCGCGCCGAGCGGACCGAGTTCATGGCTCGATTCGATCGTGTGCCAGCCGCTGGCAAGCGAGGTCGGGTCGATGGCGCCGACAAAGGCGATCTGCAGGCCGAGATAAATCGCAAGGCAGATCAGGACGGAGAGGATCAGCGCCAGCGGGATCACCCGCTGCGCGTTCTTCACCTCGCCCGCAAGGTCAATGGCGTGACGGAAGCCGATGAAGGCGAAAACCACGCCGCCTGTCGAAACGGCGGCGAAGATGCCGGGAACGCCATAGGGCGCGAAGCCGCCGGCGGCGGTGAAGTTCGACGGCTCGAACCGCGCGGCGACCACAACGACGATGAAGATCACCGGCACGATCAGCTTGAACCAGGTCATCGTCGTGTTGATGCGGGCGAACCAGGCAACGCCGAACACGTTCACCACCGTGAGCACGGCAAGGAAGATCGCGGCCGCGATGTAGCCCGAGACGGTCAGGCCGCCGGTGGCATTGGTCAGCCACGGCAGATAGGACGAGGCATAGCCGAGCGAGGCCTTCACCTCGATCGGCGCCGTCGTGCAGTAGCCGACCCACGCGCTCCACCCCATGGCCAGCGCCAGAAGCCGGCCGTGGGAGAACTGCGGAATACGGGCGATACCGCCCGCGATCGGAAAGAGCGTGGAATTTTCCGCATAGGTCAGGGCGATCAGCAGCATCGCCACTGCCCCGATCAACCATGAGATAATGGAGGCCGGTCCCGCCAGTTGGGCCGTATCGAGCGGCGCAAAGAGCCATCCCGATCCCAAAACGCCGCCCACGGCGACAAACGTCAGGCCGATCAGGCCGATTTCGCGTCGCATTGCCATTTTTTATGTTCCCCTAGCTTAACGCGCTTCACTGAATGCAGCCGGCCACCCCTGCTGGCACACCGCAGCGAATGTATATACTCACAATCTTAAGTATTCATGCGCACGCCGTTTCAAGTCAATCGCTTTGCGCGCCGTTCCGTCAGTTTCTGGCGCTGACGTGAAGGCGCGGATCAACCCGTATGAAAGAGAGAATTCTCCTCCATTGCGATAAAAGAATGACCACACATTCCTAGCCGTTATTCGCCCTGATGCGAACGAGGTCCTCCACGGGACGGAAACTGTCGGAACTTGCCGCGCGCCACCAGTCGGCATAGATCGTCGAGTCCGGATCCGACGACAACACGCCTTCGGCGAGGAAGGGATGAAGCTTGTCGAGCGGCACGGAATCATGCGAGCCGACGCGGTGCATGATGTGGTGCGGCTGAAGGTCCTGGGGATGGGCAAAGCCGCAGGCGGCGACGATATCGGCCAGCGCCTCGAGCGTCTTCTTGTGGAACCGGGCGGCGTGATGCCCCTGTTCCTCCGGCACGAGCGCGCGCTGGCGCCACTTGTCCTGGGTGGTCACGCCGGTGGGACAGGTGCCGGTGTGACAGCGCTGGGCCTGGATGCAGCCGACGGACATCATGAAGGCGCGCGCGGCGTTGCACCAGTCCGCGCCAAGGGCGAGGTTGTGGGCAAGCCCCATGCCGGAGAACACCTTGCCGCTGGCCGCAAGCCGCACATGTTTCTTCACGCCCGCGCCGACGAGGGCGTTGCGCATCAGCACCAGCCCGTCCCAGAGCGGCATGCCGACCCAGTCGGCAAGTTCCAGCGGCGCGGCGCCCGTGCCGCCCTCCGCCCCGTCGATGACGATGAAGTCGGGATAGATGCCGGTCGTGAGCATCGCCTTGACGAGCGCGAAAGGCTCGTGCGGCTGCCCCACGCAGAACTTGATCCCGACCGGCTTGCCGCCGGAGAGCTCGCGCATCGTGGCGGCAAAATGCAGCATCTGCGCGGGCGTCGAGAAGGCGGAGTGGCCGCGCGGCGACAGACAGTTCTGATAGACCGGAACACCGCGGACCTCGGCGATTTCGGGCGTCACCTTGGAGCCCAGAAGCATGCCGCCATGCCCGGGCTTGGCGCCCTGGCTGACCTTGATCTCGGTCATCTTCACCGCGTCGTTCGCCGCCTTGTCGCGGAACATCTCCGGATCGAACCGGCCGTCCTTGTCGCGCGCGCCGAAATAGCCCGAACCGATCTCCCAGACGAGATCGCCGCCATGCTCCAGGTGATGACGGCTCAGACCGCCCTCGCCGGTATCCTGATAAAAGCCGCCGTCGCGCGCGCCGATGTTCATCGCTTTCACGGCATTGGCCGAAAGCGCGCCGAAACTCATTGCCGAGATGTTGAGGATCGAGGCCGAATAGGGCTTCGACGCCTGCGCGTTGCCGACCATGATGCGCGGTGAGAGATCCGGATTACGCTCCGGCGCCATGGAATGGGAAATCCAGTGATGCGGATCGGAATAGAGTTCGAGTTCCGTCCCGAAGGGAATGGTATCGGGAAGCCCGTGCGAGCGCGTCTTGATCAGTTCGCGCGCCGCATAGGAATAGGGCGTCCCATGGGTATCGTCCTCAACCGCATAGGCGCGGATGAAGGGACGCAGCGAAAGAGCCATCCAGCGGATGCGACCCAGAACGGGATAGTTGCGGGTAATTGTCCATGACGACTGGAACCAGTCATAAGCCGAGACCGCCAGAGCCGGAACCGTGAACAAGAGGATCCAGAACCATCCCGTCGCGAGCGCCACAACCGTGAAGAAAGCGGCCGCGATCGGCACGATGCACCGCAAAAGCATGTCAACCATCGAGACTTCCCCCTTTTCCTTATCTCATGCGCTAGCAGAACGCTTACATTCTGGCTAGCCGGTCTCTGCAATTTCAGGTGTTGTCTCAAGGCGGGTTCGGCAGGTCGATCGGGGCGCACTAGCGCTCCCAGGGCTTCTTCCTGCGCGGCGCCAGGGGCTTCATCGGATGGCTGGCATAGAGGGTCGGCTTGCCGAGCGCCTGGGCCACGATGCGGTAGGCGCGGCGATAATTGAGCAGGCCGCCGATGAAGAACAATCCGCTTCCGACGAGATACTGCCAGGCGAGAAAACCGTCGATCCTGACCTCGTCGGCAGGGCTCGAAACCTCCCAGAGATAGGGGATCGAGGCGACGGCGAAGAGTGTCGATCCGACGACGAAGGCGACCGCGGTCAGGTTCATCATCTGAAGCGTCACGAGATCGTCGGCCTGGACGATCTGGATGACGTTGATGACCGCGCCGCCGACGAACAGAACGCTGCCGATGATGAAACACCAGGCGCCGGCCGTTTCCCAGCCGACGGACGACAGGAAGAAGATGCTGCCGGCGACGAAAAGCAGCGTGCCGGCGACATAGGTCCACGCCGCCCAGAACCCCAGCCGGTCCCAAAGTGTGGCAACGCTCTCGCGCTCGCGGGCATGGATGAACACCTCGATCAGATCGTGACCGGTGACCAGGAGGTAGAGCAGCGAACCGAAAAAGAAGGTCCAGGCGCCGAGATCGGCGTAGGCGGAAAGCGCCGGGAAGAAACAGATGCTGCCGAAGATGAACACCAGACCGCCCAGCTGATAGGCGGCGGCATTGATGGTCTCCCAGCGGAAGTTCTTTCTGTTGTCGGGATCGTCAGCGACGAAATCATGTATACGCGGTCGGTTGACGAACATATGCGGCATGGCGGACCGGGCTCCCTCTTTCGCCGCCGATCATGGCCCCGGCGAAGGCCCAGGAACAACCCCCGGGACGCAAAAACCCTGAAAAGCGGGAAAACAGGCCGCCGCAGTTGTGTTGACAAAGCTTGCCTCACGCTCCGCCGTCATGCTCGGACCTGTCCCGGCATCCAAGCACGTGTCAACGCGACAAGCCTCTCGGGCGGGAAATGATTTCAATAAATATGTTATGAAACCCGGCGCTGCCCCTGCAAAACGGTGGCCAGTTCCTCGACACAAGGCCGCGGACGCCCGTTAAAAGGAGAGGTTTGCCAGCAAACCGAGGCGGCGGGGAAAATCCGCCGCCGAACTCTCTCTGCTACAGCTTCAGCGATAGACAATCCCGCCATCGGTCAGAAATGACTGACCGGTAATGTAGTCGGAGTCACTGCTTGCAAAGAAAGCGACCAGCGCCGCAACATCTTCAGGCGTTTGCGCGCGTCCAAGCGCAATGCCATCGACATATTTCTTATAGGTTTCGCCCTTGGGCGCGCCGGTAAGCTCCGAAAAGCGCTCGTCGATCTCGACCCACATGTCAGTGCCCACAATACCCGGGCAATAGGCATTCACCGTGATGCCCTGGCTTGCATATTCCTTGGCGGCGGCCTGCGTCAGAGCCCGAACAGCGAACTTCGTCGCGGAATATATGCCAAGCATTTCGAATCCATCATGTCCCGCAATGGAAGAGGCATTGATGATCTTGCCCTTCTGGCCGCGCTCGATGAATTTCTTCGCTGCCGCCTGAATACCCCAGAGCACGCCGTCAACATTGATGCGGAAGATACGGTCCGTGTCTTCCGGCGTGACATCGGCGAGCGGCTTCACCTGCGCAATGCCGGCGTTGTTGACCATCACATCAAAGCCGCCCAGCTTTTGCTCGGCATCATCAATGGCGGCATAGACCTGGTCGCGCTTGCTCACATCGGCTTCAAACGTTGTGGCCTTCACCCCGAGCGCCTCGACCTCGGACTTGACCGCTGCGAGCTTCTCGGCCTGAATGTCGACCAGAGCGATATCCGCGCCATCCGCGGCCAGACGCAACGCGATACCGCGCCCGATACCCTGACTTGATCCCGTGACCAACGCGACTTTACCTTTGAGGGACATGATAACCTTCCTTTGCATTCTGCGGCATGACAGTGAGACACTGGTCACACGCATGTTTCGGTTCCTGCTTCCGCACACGAGAGCAGAACGGCGTTCCCCCAAAGCCCGCCGGTTCTGCGCGCCGGCTTGGTTTACTCACTTGATTAGTGAGCCACTTTTCCATGTGGTAACGCATAGGCGGAATTGCGATACCGCGTTTGATTTTCGAAAGGTGTTTTCTCCAGGTCGGGGGCTTTCCACTGTCGCAACTCAACGAATAATATCGGTATGAAATTTAAGTGAGCCGGAGCTTATGGCCAAGAAGACAACGCTCAACGCGAAGAACCTGGAAGCGCTCGGCGCAAAGCGGCTGGCGGAGCTCTTGATCGAAATCTCGACCGGAAGCGCTGCCCATAAACGGCGGCTGCGCCTGGAACTTGCTGGCGAACAGAGCAGTGGCGAGATGGCCCGGGAAATCCGCAAGCACCTCACCCGCATACAGCGCGCCCGCAGCTTCATAGACTGGAGGAAGGTCAAGAAGCTGAAAGCGGACCTCGAGACCCAGCGTTCGGCCATCATCGAGAAACTTGAACCTCAAGACCCTGACGAAGCGTTCGAACTGATCTGGCGCTTTCTGCACCTGTCCGATTCCATCTTCGCACGTTCCGATGATGGCAGCGGTTCGCTCGTCGAGAGCTTTCATCTCGCCTGTGTCGATGCCGGGCGCATCGCAAAGGCATCGGAGACATCCCCCGAAACATTGGCGGAAAAGATATTTCAGGCGCTGCGCAACAATGGCTACGGCCAATATGATCCGCTGATCGAGGCAATGCTACCGGCGCTGGGCGCTGACGGACTCGCACGCCTGAAAGAACTTTCCACTCAATGGCTCGACGAAACCGGACAGGAAAAGCCCCGGCGCGAAGGCCGGATCATCGGCATGAGCCAGAACGGACCGCTTTACGAGGATGAGGTCTATAACCGTCACGATGATCTGTCCGCCCGCATCGCGCTGGAAGCCATTGCCGATGCCGAGGGCGACGTCGATGCCTATATCGCGCTGCAGACCGAAGAAGCCAAGCGCTCGCCGATGATCGCCGCAAGTATGGCGGAACGGCTGCTTGAAGCCGGCAGAGCCGGAGAAGCACTGACACGGCTCGACCAGGCAGCACCGAAGAAAGACCGGCTTTTGCCGGTTCTGGAATGGGAACGGGCACGCGCCGATGCGCTTGAGGCACTCGGCCGCGGCGACGAGGCGCAGGACTTCAGATGGCAGTGTTTTGAAGCATCGCTCGAACAGCAGCATCTCCGCGACTATCTGAAACGCTTGCCCGATTTTGATGACCTCGAGGCGGAAGAAAAAGCGATGTCCTGGGTCGCGACCTATCCGAACGTGCATCAAGCCCTGCTGTTCTTCATGGAATGGCCGGCGCTTCGCGAGGCCAATGCGCTAATCCTCGACCGTTGTGGTGAAATCGACGGCAACTATTACGAGCTTCTGACCCCGGCCAGCGAAACGCTGAAGGAGAAATACCCGCTTGCGGCGACATTGCTGCTCAGAGCCATGATCGACTTCAGTCTCACAAACGCCCGTTCCAGCCGCTACAAGCATGCAGCCAGACACGTGATCGCGTGCGAAGCGCTTGCAGTGCAGATTGCCGATTTCGGTTCAGTCGAGCCACACCGTGTCTACATGGAAAAGCTGCAGCGTGACCACGGCAATAAAACGGGCTTCTGGGCAGCCATGGAGCGGCTTTACTGATTCTGCCGCCGCGAAAAATGCGCCGCCGCAGGCTTCCCAGCCCCAAGGAAGCGCCCCGGTAGCAACCGTCGCTCTTGCCCGGCTCGAAACAGCGGCTTTTCTGAGCACCAGACGGCTCGACGTGCTGCGACGCATATCACTGTCTTTGCGGCTGAAAAACCTGGCGGAGAGGGGGGGATTCGAACCCCCGATACGGTTGCCCGTATGCCGCATTTCGAGTGCGGTGCATTCGACCACTCTGCCACCTCTCCA
>NZ_CFHTCS010000078.1:0-15130 GCF_984369615.1 Martelella sp.
CGGGAGGCTTTCGAGGCCATCCCGGAAGCGCGCCGGCCGATCCTCGTCTATAACAGCGGCCGGCTGGTCGACGATATCCGGTCGCTGATCGGCGCGGTCGGCCTTCCCGAGCCCGACTTTCTGATCGGCGGCGTCGGCACCATGGTGCATGACCACAAGGCCGATCGCGCGGTGGACGGTTTCAACGATCATCTCCGCGCGGGCTTTGATGCCGTCAAGGTCGCCCGGATTCTCGGAGAGGTCCCCGACCTCAGCTATCAGCCGAAGCGCTATCAGCATGACTTCAAGTCGAGCTGGTATCTGAACGATGCCAAGAAGAGCAGGCTTTCGGCGATCAGGGACACGCTTTCCGCCGAGGGACTCGACGTTAAACTCGTCTATTCATCGAACCGCGACCTTGATGTGCTGCCGCGGGCGGCCGACAAGGGCGCCTGCCTCTCCTGGCTCTGCGACCGGCTCGGCATTGCCCATCACGAGGTGGCGGTCGCCGGCGACACCGGCAATGACGCCGCCATGTTCGAGGTTCCGGGCGTGCGCGGCATCATTCCCGCCAACGGCTTTGACGAGTTGCGCGAGCTTGCCCGCGGCAACGGCGATATCTACGAGGCAAAGGGCGAGATCGCCGACGGCGTGATCGAGGGCCTTCGCCATTTCGGCGTGCCGATCTGAAAGACGATGCCGGGCGACGGCTCCGCGCCCGGCATGATCGGCCCGAGCCGCCTCAGTCCCTGATGGATGAAGGGCAGTCGTCGAACTTGTCGATCTTTATTTCCTTGGGCCAGCCGGCGCAGTCATAGATGCAGATCTTGTCGAAGCCGTCATCGTCTTCGCTCTTGAACTCACAGGCAAAGGCGAGTTTGCCGCGCGCCCACTCGCTGAGCGGGGACTGCGCGCCCTGAAGCGCCGGCGGCTCGTCGGGCGCAAAAGACATAAGCGGAAACAGGAGAGCCGGTAGCAGAAAAAAACGGCGCGACATTCTGACCTCCACATGTGAATCACACACGTAAATTCTACCCTGAATTGCCGCAACGGACAATGCCATTTTCCGATTGCATCAGCTTCTGGCTGAAGCAATCGGGCAGCCGCAGCGCAACAAAAAAGGCCGATCGCGAGACCGGCCTTTCCAAGGCAATGCGTAATATCGTCGGGATAATCAGGCCCAGGGGCGCTCGGCGGCGAGCCTGTCTTCGTAACTAGCGATGCTGTCGGCCTTTTCCAGCGTCAGCGAAATGTCGTCGAGGCCGTTCAGCAGGCAGTGGCGACGGAAGGGATCGATCGAGAACTTGACCGAGCCGCCGTCCGGACCGGTGATTTCCTGGTTTTCCAGATCGACCGTAACCACGGCGTTCGAGCCGCGCTCGGCATCGTCCATGAGCTTGTCGAGCTCGGCCTGCGACACGACGATCGGCAGGATGCCGTTCTTGAAGCAGTTGTTGTAGAAGATATCGGCGAAGCTTGTGGAAATGACGCAACGGATGCCGAAATCCGCCAGCGCCCACGGCGCATGCTCGCGCGAAGAGCCGCAGCCGAAATTGTCGCCGGCAACGAGGATCCTGGCATTCCGGTAGGCCGGCTGGTTCAGCACAAAATCCGGGTTTTCCGTGCCATCCTGATGGTAGCGCGCCTCGGCGAACAGGCCCTTGCCAAGGCCGGTGCGCTTGATCGTCTTGAGGTAATCCTTGGGAATGATCATGTCGGTGTCGACATTGACCACGGGCAGCGGCGCGGCGACGCCGGTCAGCTTGACGAATTTTTCCATGCTTGATCCCTCAGCGCGATTGAAGCTTGTTTCGCGTCCTGATCTAAAGCGCTTTTCCGGCGATTTCAACGAAAAACGGTACCTTGTGGTACGCATCCGAAAAGCGGCCCGAGGCCGCCCGGAACGATCACGATCTGGTTCGCCCCTAGAGGTCGATGATCTTGCCGCGGCCGTCGTCCCAGACGCGCATGCCGTCACGCTTGCGGCAGTCACGGGACCTGACCGGCACGGTTGCATGGTTGAGCTTGACTGCGATCATCCGCGCGACCGTCAAAACGGCGAGGACGGCAATCAGGGCAAGGCCAATGGAAGCGGCAAACACAGTCACGAACGCCACGGCGGCCAGACCGACAATTGCCATGAAAACAGTGCGGATATTTTCCATCGTCAAGTTCCTTTCACATTTGCTAATCTGGCGCTTCGCAAGGGCTTTCGCAAGAGGCCGGAGCCATTTTGTCTCATTGATTGCCGGAACGAATTTTGAAAAGCTTCAATTCGATGTGACTTGAACGAGAATGAGTCCGGATATTGTTAGGAATAAGGCCGTGAAAGAGATCAAGCTTTGGCGCTCCGCCCTGTCGGTGCCCGCCGTCAACCGCCGCGCACTGGAAAAGTCAAAAACACTGGCCGCCGACGCCGTCATCTACGACCTCGAGGACTCGGTTGCGCCGGGCCGCAAGGCGGAGGCGCGCGAAAACCTGGAACAGTTCTTCACCCAGAGCCGCCCGGCCAACGTGACCACGGCGATCCGGATCAACCCGCTCGATACCGAGACCGGCCAGGAGGACATGAAAACAGCGCTCGCATGCCAGCCGGACGCGATCCTGCTTCCCAAGGTTGAGACCGTCGCCAATGTCGCCGCCGCCAGCGCCATGCTGACCCGGAACGGCGCGCCGCTGCGCATTCGTCTCTGGGCCATGCTGGAAACGCCGGCGGGCATCGTCAACGCCGCGGCCATTGCCGGCGCCTATTCCCAGGCCTCCGCCGGCGGCAGGCTCGAGGCGCTGATCGTCGGCGTCAATGATCTGAGATCCGCAACCGGGGTCGCGCCCGCGCCCGGCCGCGCCTATCTGGTTCCGTGGCTGATGCAGGTGGTGCTTGCCGCGCGCGCCTATGACATCGCCGTGATCGACGGGGTCTATAATGACTTCGCCGACAGCGAAGGCTTTGCGACTGAGTGCGAGGAGGCCCGCGCCATGGGTTTTGACGGCAAGATGCTGATCCATCCGCGCCAGATCGACCCGGCAAACGCCCTTTTCAGCCCTTCGGAAGCAGCGCTCGCCGAAGCGCGCGCCATCGTTGAAGCCTTTGCGAAACCGGAAGCGGAAGGGCTGAACGTCATCGATCTTGACGGCCGCATGGTCGAGCGCCTCCATCTTGAACAGGCCGAGGCCCTTCTCGCCAAGGCACAGAAATCCGAACAGGAAACCAAATGAAGCTCTACCGCTTTCTCACCGGCCCGGATGATTCCGGCTTCTGCCACAAGGTCACCGCTGCCCTGAACAAGGGCTGGGAGCTGCATGGCTCCCCCTCGCTCACCTATGATCCGGTTCTCGGCAAGACCTATTGCGGCCAGGCCGTGGTGAAGGAGGTCGAGGGAAAGGACTATGATCCGTCGATCAAGCTCGGCGAGCAATAGGGCGACGGTTCAGCTCAGCGGCTGGCACGGCCTGAGGAGATAACCGTCCGGATCCCGGACCCAGAGTTGCCGCTGCCTCTTTTCGCCCTCAGGCGTGCGGTAACAGCGCTCCTCCGGGCCAAGGACCAGCGGCCATTGTGCTACCGTCAACCGGGCGACGATGTCGTCGAAGTCCGTAACGTCAAGCTGGAAATTGATACCGCCGCCGCGCGCAGGCATGTCGGCGCCAATGGAGCGGCCCATGCCGATCGTATCGAGCATGATCTGGGCGGACCCAAGCTCGAGAAACGCGAACCCCTCTTCCGGCCGGTCATAAGCCACCGAAAAGCCGATCAGCCCGACATAAAAGTCGAGGCTTTTCGCCAAATCGGAGACGCCGAGCTCGGGGATGAGGGCGTTGAACCTCACTTGACGCCCCAGAGCAGCTTGAAGCGAGCATTGCGATAGTCTTCGCCGCTCTTCTTGCAGTTCTCGGCAAGCACGTCTTCGTAAGGCAGGCCCCGATTGGCGACCAGCAGCAGCCTGCCGCCGGGCTTCAGCGCGTTCGCGGCCGCCTTGACCAACGCCTTGCCAAGCGACGGCTCGGCGGCCTTTCCGGTGTGGAAGGGCGGGTTCATGATGATCAGGTCGTAGCGGTTCTTGACCGGCTCGGAGGCCAGGTCCTGCCAGAAGAAGCGGGTTGCCGGGGAAACGGCCGCAAGATTGGCCTTCGCCCGCTCCAGCGCGCGCCAGTCCGCCTCGTAAAGATCGATGCCGACGGTGCGCGGCGCCTTTTCCGCGAGCATGGCCGAAAGATAGCCCCAGCCTGCACCGAAATCGGCCGCCAGACCGGCGAAATCCTCCGGAAGGCGCTCGGCCAGAATGCGCGAACCTTCATCCACGCGATCATGCGAGAACAGACCCGGTATGGTGGTGAACCGACCATCGATCTCCACGGTCGGATGGGTGAATGCGGCAACCGCCTCGCTTACGTCGTCCGGACGGGTGAACCACAGCGCAACGCCGTGATATTTCGGCATCGCTTCCAGATCGGCAAACATCTTGCCGAGGCGCTTGCGCATGGACTGCACGCCGTCTTCCTTCGATCCGGCAATGACGATGAAGCCGCCGGGCACGGTTTTTTCCAGCGCTTCCGCCACGCGGTTTTCGTTCTCGCCGCGATGCTTGGTGAGAAGGATCAGCGTCGCCGAATAGCGTCCCTCACCGGCTTCCGGCGAAACGGAAGCGCCTGCCCGCTCAAGCGCGGCATAATGCGAGCGGAATGGCTGCACAGCGGCAAGATCATCGGAGAAGCCTTCCGGCAGGCGATAGCCGGCCTCAGCGCCGAGAAACAGCACGGGGCCCGCAACCGGCTCGACCGTGCCGCTTTCGAAGGGATGGAAGAGTGTTTTCAGCGTCTCGCGCGCCATGATGTCACCTGTGAAAAAGGCGTGAGCGATAGCTGCTCACGCCTGAAAATGAATGCCTTGCGGTTCTCTCCCCAATCTCTCCCCTTGAGGGAGAGATGCCCCGAAGGGGCAGAGAGGGGTGAACCCTATCGGCAGATGCTGAGTATCGGGCTTATGCCCTCTACCCCTCTCTGTCGCTTTCGCGACATCTCCCCCTCAAGGGGGGAGATCGGTTGGGTGTGGGTTATCGCCTCGGATCAACCGGAAAGGCCGCCCTTATTCGGCAGCATCGTCCTTCTTGCGTTCGGGCTTGGCCAGTTCCTTGCCGGTTTCCTGGTCGACGACCTTCATCGACAGCTTGACCTTGCCGCGCTCGTCAAAGCCGATGAGCTTGACCCAGACCTTGTCGCCTTCCTTGACGACGTCGGTGGTCTTGGCAACGCGCTCGGAAGCAAGCTGCGAGATATGGACCAGACCGTCACGCGGGCCGAAGAAGTTGACGAAGGCGCCGAAGTCGGCGGTCTTGACGACCGTGCCTTCGTAGATGGCGTTGAGCTCCGGCTCGTCGACGATCGAGTGAATCCACTTCTTGGCGGCCTCGATCTCCTTGCCCGAGGAAGACGCGATCTTGATCGTGCCGTCATCGTCAATGTTGATCTTGGCGCCTGTCTTTTCAACGATTTCGCGGATGATCTTGCCGCCTGCGCCGATCACGTCGCGGATCTTGTCGACGGCAATCGTCATCATCTCGATGCGTGGTGCGTATTCGCCGAGCTGCTCGCGCCCCTCGGTGATGGCCTTGGCCATTTCGCCGAGAATGTGCTTGCGGCCGCCCTGGGCCTGGCCGAGCGCGACCTTCATGATCTCCTCGGTGATGCCGGCGATCTTGATGTCCATCTGCAGCGAAGTGATGCCATCGGACGTGCCGGCAACCTTGAAGTCCATGTCGCCGAGATGGTCCTCGTCACCGAGAATATCGGAGAGAACCGCAAAGCGCTCGCCTTCCAGGATCAGGCCCATGGCGATGCCGGCAACCGGCTTTGCCAGCGGCACACCGGCGTCCATGAGCGCCAGCGAGGTGCCGCAGACGGTCGCCATCGAGGACGAGCCGTTGGATTCGGTGATTTCCGAGACGACGCGCAGCGTGTAGGGGAACTGTTCCACCGTCGGCAGCATCGGGCGGATGGCGCGCCACGCAAGCTTGCCATGACCGATTTCGCGACGGCCCGGGGAGCCCATGCGGCCCGTCTCGCCGACCGAATAAGGCGGGAAGTTGTAGTGCAGCAGGAAGCGTTCCTTGTACATGCCGGTCAGCGCGTCAACGAACTGCTCGTCCTCGCCGGTGCCGAGCGTCGCGACGACGAGCGCCTGCGTTTCGCCGCGGGTGAACAGCGCCGAACCATGAGTGCGCGGCAGAAGGCCGACTTCGGAGACGATCGGGCGGACGGTCTCGAGATCACGGCCGTCGATACGGCTCTTGGTGTCGAGAATGTTCCAGCGGACGATCTTGGCCTGAAGGTGCTTGAAGACGGCGCCGATTTCCTCGGCCGTGTACTTCGCCTCTTCGCCTTCGGCCGGGGCATAGCGCTCCTTGACCTTGGCCTTGCAAGCATCGACGGCGGCGTAGCGGGCAGCCTTTTCGGTGATCTTGTAGGCGTCGCGCAGTTCGTTCTCGATGAAGGAGAGCATGTCGGCTTCAAGCGCGGAATGATCTTCCGGCTCGAATTCGCGCGGTTCCTTGGCGGCGACTTCGGCGAGCTTGATGATCGCGTCGATGACCGGCTGGAACCCCTTGTGGCCGAACATGACGGCGCCGAGCATCACGTCTTCCGGCAGTTCCTTGGCTTCCGACTCCACCATCAGAACGGCATCGCCCGTGCCGGCGACAACGAGGTCGAGCGCGGTCTCCGGCATTTCGTCGATATGCGGGTTCAGCACATATTCGCCGTTGATGTAGCCGACGCGCGCGCCGCCGATCGGGCCCATGAAGGGAACGCCCGAAAGCGTCAGCGCCGCCGACGTTGCGACCATGGCCAGAACGTCCGGATTGTTCTCAAGGTCGTGCTGCAGAACGGTGACGACGACCTGCGTGTCGTTCTTGTAGCCTTCCGGGAAGAGCGGGCGGATAGGACGGTCGATCAGGCGGGAGACGAGCGTTTCGTTTTCGCTCGGACGGCCTTCGCGCTTGAAATAGCCGCCGGGGATGCGGCCGGCCGCATAGGTCTTTTCCTGGTAGTTGACCGTCAGCGGGAAGAAGTCCTGGCCGGGCTTGGCTTCCTTGGCGGAAACGACGGTGGCGAGAACGGCGGTTTCGCCATAGGTCGCGAGAACGGCACCGTCTGCCTGACGGGCAACCTTGCCCGTCTCAAGCTTGAGCGTGCGTCCCGCCCACTCGATTTCCACTGTGTGGGTGTTGAACATGTCTTGTCCTTCAATAAGTGCGCGCGCTGCTCTTTCCTCATGAAAAGAGCGCAACGCGATCTCGACGTTACATTCGACGCGTCACGGGCAAGACAGCGCGCCGCTTCACATTCCGAAGCGGCCAGCAATCCTGCCCCATGACAGGTCCGTTATGGCGTTGCGGAACCGGAATGCCATCATCCCGGCCTCGCCTTTCAGATCCCTTCGCCCGCCACGGCTTGGAACCGGCGCATCTACTGCGCGAAAACAAAAGCGGCGGACGCCAGGGCGCCCGCCGGTCATGCGGCTTAGCGGCGAATGCCCAGACGACCGATCAGGGTCGTGTAACGGCTTTCGTCGATGCGCTTCAGGTAGTCGAGCAGCGAACGGCGGGTCGAAACCAGCGTCAGAAGACCACGGCGGGAATGGTTATCCTTCTTGTGGTCCTTGAAGTGCTCGGTCAGGTTGGTGATCCGCTCGGTGAGGATCGCAACCTGGACTTCCGGCGAACCGGTGTCGCCTTCCTTGGTTGCGAATTCCTTGATGAGTGCGGCCTTGCGCTCGGCAGTAATCGACATCGGGTCATCCTTTCGAAATGAGGGTGTTTTTGGGTCGCCCGGGCCGGGATGTCGTCCAGCAAGGGCCGTTTAAACGCATTTATTCCAATGCTGGCCGCCATATAGGGCAAAAGCGCGGGATTGTCGAGAGCCAAGCCCGGCCGGCCATTCCGCCATTCAGGCGGGCACGGGCCTGTCGGCCTCGCCCGCGGCAACGGCGGACGACAGCCGCGCGGTCCCGGCTGCATCGGCGTCATCGAGAACCACCTGATCGCGACCATGCAGCTTGGCCTGGTAGAGGGCGCCGTCGGCAATATCGAAGGCCCTTCGCATCGCGATCGGAGAAGGGGTCCAGCAGATGCCGATGCTGGTCGTCAAGCCGGGCGCGGCGGCGCTCTTGCCGACCTCGACAACCGCACGGCGCAGACGCTGGGCAATCATCATCGCATCCTCCCGACCGGTGTCGGGCAGACAAACGGCAAACTCCTCGCCGCCGAAACGCGCGGTCAGATCAAAATCCCTCAGCCGCGCGACGAGCTTCTCGGCAACGCCGACCAGCACGCGGTCGCCGGTCGCATGGCCATAGGTATCGTTCACCTGTTTGAAATGATCGAGGTCGATCAGGAGGAACGCCACGCCGAGCGTGGCAGACTGCGGCAGCACGGTCGTCTCGTAGGCAGCCTCGAAGGCCCTGCGGTTCTTGAGACCGGTCAAGGGATCGACGGAGGCCTGGTCCTTGAGATGGTCCTCGCGCAGCCTGCGTCGCCTTTCCCTCTCGAGAAAGCCGCCGAGGACCAGGGTGCCGATCACATTGGTCGTTGTCAGGAACGGGATGGCCGAGGAAAATACCGTCCTCCAGTCCTCGCGCGGCAAAAGGAAGGTGCAGACATAGGACAGGCTGATGCCGAGCCCGAGAAGCAACAGATGGACCGCCCCCACCTGCCCGCGATTCCAGCACAGGGACCGCCAGGCGAGGCCCGCCGCCGTTGCAAGAAACAGGGACAGCACGCAGACATAGGCGGAAGGATCGCCCTCATAATAACGTGTTGCCGCAGCGATGGCGAAACTGATGGCCCCGCCGAGAGGCCCCGCGAAGGCGCCGGCGCAGCTGACGAAGAGATTGCGCGGATCGATCTGCAGGCCGTTGACGAACATGATCGGCTGCAGCGAAACGAAGGCTGCGCCAAGCCCCAACACGAGGCCGAACAGCACCTGCTGTGCGGGACGGCCGGCAACCGACTTCAGCACCAGGCCGAAGGCAATCGCCGTCAGGGCCATCAAACCGGCAAAATTGACCGTCATGATGACGTATTGAGACATGAATGCGGGACCTCCTACCCGGCAACGCGCCTTACGGAACGTAGCTTACGTCAAGATAATTTAAAACGATTTTTCGACCAAGCCTCCCGGCCCCGGCTCACCACGCCGCGTTGCATGGCGAGGAATGGCATGCGACAGTCTGCACGCACTGGAAGGATCGACCCTATGGCATTTCGCAACATCATCGCCGCCGGCGCAGTGGCGGTGCTCGCGACGGCAACGCAGACGCTCGCGGGCCCGACCGAAATCAAGGCCATCGAGACGCTCTGGCAGAACCCGCAGGATGCGGGCACGCTGGTCTCCGAAAGCTTTGCGCGGGCGGTACCGGACGCGCAGCTGACCGCTCTTGTCGACCGCCTCGTCGTGCAGACCGGTCCGGCCCTCTCGGTCACGGGCGACAAGGGCGCCTATATGATCCGCACGGAGACCCACGAAATTCCGGTCGAGATCTCGCTCGATGACGACGGCAAGATCCTCGGCCTGTTCTTCAGCCCGCCGGAGGCCCTGACCGCCGGCCCGGAAGCCACGCTTGCCGCCTTCGAGGCCATGCCGGGCACGGTCTCCTATCTCGTGACATCGAACGGAAAGACGCTTTTCGACAGACACTCGGATGCGCCGCTTGCGGTCGCCTCGGCCTTCAAGCTCGGCATCCTCAAGGTTCTGCTCGAGGATATCGATGCAGGCGGAAGCGACTGGCGGGACATCGCCACTCTGCAGCCGCAGGACAAATCCCTGCCAACCGGCCGCCTGCAGAATTTTCCGGACGGATCGCCGCTGACGCTGCATACGCTGGCAACGCTGATGATCGCCGAAAGCGACAACACCGCGACCGATATGCTGATGCGCGTCCTCGGCGCCGATCGCATCGCGCATGCCCTCGGCCTTCCGACCGTGCTCACCACCCGCCAGGCCTTCGCGCTGAAGGCCGATCCGGCGCTTGCGCAGGACTACGACGCTGCGCCCGACAGCGAGAAACCGGCGATTGCAGAGAAGGCCGCTTCGGGTCCGCTGCCGCCCGTCTCCGCCGTGATGGGGCCAATGGCGACCGGCGTCGAATGGTCTCTTTCCAACGAGAAACTGTGTGCGCTGATGCACGCGGTCGCCGGGGCGGACGTCTTTTCCGTCAATCCCGGCCCGGTGCGCGCCGGCGACTGGCAATCCGTCGCCTACAAGGGCGGCAGCGAGACCGGCGTGCTGAACCTGACGGCGGACCTGACGGCCGGCGACGGCCGCCGCTTCTGCCTCTCCGTGACCATAAACGACAAGGCCGCCGTCGATGAAACGAAGGCGGCCGGCCTGTTCACGCGGCTGGCGCATCAGCTCGCGGCTTCGGGAAAATGATCAGCCGAATACCCGGCGCGGACGAAACTGCCCTTGCGCGATCTCGCCGATGGCAACCAGACGCCCGCCGACGGAAGCGTAGGCCTCCGGCTCTTCGACCGGGGCATGCGCGCCGCGCAGGATGATCGGATTGCCGAGCTTGAGGCGGCGCGCCTGTTCATCGTTGACCGGCACATGCGGCAGGCTCGTCAGCGCTTCGGAGGTATCGACGAGGAATTCTTCCAATGCGGCAAAGCGCTCGGCGTCGTCCTCGATGTCCTCCAGCGCCGTCAGTTCGGCGAGCGGCACCAGCATATCCTCGGAAAAGGGCGCGACGAAGGGGCGGCGCAGCGCCGAGATATGGCCGAAACAACCGAGATCGCGCCCCATGTCGCGGGCCAGCGCGCGCACATAGGTGCCCTTACCGCACTCGACCTCGAAATCCGCCGAGTTCTCGTCCGGGCAGCCGATCAGCGTCAGCCGGTGGATCTCGACCTCGCGCGTCGGGATTTCGACCGTCTCGCCCTCGCGCGCCAGATCATAGGCGCGGGCGCCGTCGATCTTGATCGCCGAAAACTGCGGCGGCACCTGCTCGATCACGCCGGTGTATTTGGCGAGCAGCGCCTCGATCCCGGCGCGCGTCGGACGATTGTCCGAGCTTTCGGTCACGTCGCCCTCAAGGTCGTCCGTCGCCCGTTCCTCGCCCCAGGTGACGGTGAATTCGTAGATCTTCCGACCTTCCATGACATAGGGAACCGTCTTGGTGGCATCGCCAAGCGCTATCGGCAGCATGCCGGAAGCCAGCGGGTCGAGCGTGCCGGCATGGCCCGCCTTCTGCGCCTTGAACAGCCACTTTACCTTGGAAACGGCCTCGGTCGAGCCGAAATCGACGGGCTTGTCGAGGATCAGCCAACCGGAAACGGGACGGCCCTTGGGTTTTCTCTGTCGTGCCATGTCCGGTCTTATTCTTTGTCTTCGTTGTCGTTGTCGTCGTCGTGATCGAGATCGCGCGCCACCTCCGGCGAATGCAGAAGCTCGTCGATCTTGCGGAAATTCTCGAAGCTCGTGTCGTCGCGGAAGCGCAGCTCGGGCATGTATTTCATCTGCCGGAGTTCGCGCGTGATGCGGCCGCGGATGAACTTCGCATGATGGTTCAGCGCGCGCACCGTCGCGTCGTGGTCGCGGTCGCCGAGCGGCGTCACATAGGCGGTCGCGACCTTCAGGTCCGGCGACATCCGCACCTCGGAAATCGAGACGACAGTGGTCTCCAGCAACGGATCGAGCACTTCGCCGCGCTGGAGAACCTTGGTAATGGCGGCGCGAACCTGTTCGCCAACGCGAAGCATGCGCTGGGAGGGCGCCGAGGAGGTAGCTCTCGTCATATCAACCTTGTCTAGATCGTTCGTGTTTGTCTCGTGCCCGGCCGTTTGACGGGGTTCGAACCCGCGCGGACATGTTCGATGACTGGCGGCCCGTTTAGCGCTTCGGCGGCGCAACGTCAATCGCCGCGCCCTGTTTCGACGCGGCCGGCCCTATCCATATTTTCCAATCAATCAAATGATCATCAGAAAATTCAACTTTTCGATCGTCGAGGATCAATCATTTGATTCAGCGCAAATCGCTGACACGCATTAACGGCTAGAAACAGTTCCAGACCGATGAGGCAGGCAACTGCCGACCACACGGAAAGGAAATTCAAAGATCAGGGCGTTTCACGATCTCCTCCTCCTTCAATAGCTGAAACGCTTTGTAAGGCCGTCCCGCAGGCCAATCTCCCTCCTCTCAATTGCGGGAAAAGAACGGATCGCCGCAAACGATCCGTTTCAGTTCCGGTCAAACCGGAAAAGCCCGGCGCGCTGCTCCTCAAGAGTTGTTCGCCGGGCTTTCTGATTCTGGAGACGCGGCAAAAGCCGCGCATGAAAAAACCGGCCGAAGCCGGTTTTCCCATTTCGCTTCCGCACACTGAAATCAGAGCGTGCGGGTGATATGTTCGACGCGGAAGGCCTCGATGACGTCGCCGGCGCGGATGTCCTCGTAGTTCTCGAAGGCCATGCCGCATTCCTGCCCGACCGGCACTTCGGAGACTTCGTCCTTGAAGCGCTTCAGCGTCTTCAGCTTGCCTTCGTGGATAACCACGTTGTCGCGAATCAGGCGAACGCCGGCGCCGCGCTCCATCTTGCCTTCGGTGACGCGGCAACCCGCGACCTTGCCGACCTTGGAAATGTTGAACACTTCCAGGATCTCGGCATTGCCGAGGAAGGTCTCGCGACGCTCCGGCGACAGGAGACCCGACATCGCCGCTTTCACGTCATCCACAAGATCGTAGATGATGTTGTAATAGCGGATCTCGATGCCGGCCTGCTCGGCGGCGCGGCGGGCCTGCGCGTTCGCACGCACGTTGAAGCCGATGATCGCCGCGTCAGATGCCTCGGCAAGCGAGATATCCGATTCGGTGATGCCGCCTGCCGCCGCATGCACGACGCGGGCGCGCACTTCGTCGGTCCCGAGCTTTTCGAGCGCGGCGTTGATGGCCTCGACCGAGCCCTGGACGTCGCCCTTGATCAACAGCGGGAACTCCTTGAGGCCGGTATCCTGCAGCTGGCTCATCATCTGCTCGAGCGAACCGCGCGAGCCGGACTGACGGGCCGCCGCCTTGTCGCGGGCAAGACGCTGGCGATACTCGGAGACCTCGCGCGCCTTCGATTCGTTCTCGACGACGGCAAAGCGGTCACCGGCAGACGGCGTTCCGCCAAGGCCGAGAACCTCCACCGGCATGGACGGGCCGGCTTCCTTCACATGTTCGCCGTGATCGTTGATCAGCGCGCGCACGCGGCCCCACTGGTCGCCGGCAACCAGAACCTGGCCCGGCTTCAGCGTGCCCTTCTGCACCAGCACCGTTGCGACGGAACCGCGGCCGCGGTCAAGCTGGGCTTCGATGACGACGCCCTCGGCCGTGCGGTCGGCATTGGCCTTGAGGTCGAGAATTTCCGCCTGCAGCAGGATCGCTTCCAGAAGCTTGTCGAGGTTCTGGCCGGTCTTGGCCGAAACTTCGACTTCCAGGGTCTCGCCGCCCATGGTTTCGACGAACACTTCGTGCTGAAGCAGTTCGGTGCGCACCTTCTGGGCGTCGGCAGCGGGCTTGTCGATCTTGTTGATGGCAACGATGATCGGCACGCCGGCGGCCTTGGCGTGATTGATGGACTCGATCGTCTGCGGCATAACGCTGTCGTCAGCGGCAACCACCAGAATGGCGATATCGGTCACTTCGGCGCCGCGGGCACGCATCGCGGTAAAGGCGGCGTGGCCGGGAGTATCGATGAAGGTGATCTTCTGACCGTCCTGCTCGACCTGGTAGGCGCCGATATGCTGGGTGATGCCGCCGGCCTCGCCGGAAACGACATTGGCATGGCGGATCGCGTCAAGAAGCGAGGTCTTGCCGTGGTCGACGTGGCCCATGATGGTCACGACCGGCGCACGCGGCTCGAGATCGGCCTCGTCATCGCTGACGTCGAAGATACCCTCCTCGACATCCGACTCAGCAACGCGCTTCACCGTATGGCCGAATTCGGTGGCGATCAGCTCGGCGAGATCGGCATCGATCACGTCGCCGGGCTTCATCATCTGCCCTTCCTTCATCAGGTACTTGATGACATCGACAGCCCGTTCGGACATGCGCTGCGACAATTCCTGAATGGTGATGGTCTCCGGCAGAACGACCTCGCGCAGAACCTTCTCGCGCGGCTCCTGCATCTGGGCGCGGCGCATCTTTTCCTGACGGCGGCGCATCGCCGAAAGCGAACGGCCACGCTGGCTGCCGCCCTCGTCGTCGCCGGTAACCGCAGTCACCGTCAGCTTGCCGCGGCGACGCTCACCCGTGCCTTTCGGACGGGAAGCGGGCTTTGCAGGCGCTTCAGGGCGGAGAGCCTTGCCGCGGGCGGACCCGCCGGCGTCTTCGCCCTCGCGGCGCGGCTTGCGTCCGCGGCCGGCGTCGCCCTCCTCGTCAGTCTCGGTGCGGGCCTGCGGGCGGTGGCGCGGGGCGGCACGGCTCGGCTTGGCATCGTCGCCCGGAGGCAGTTCCGCAGCGGCAGGCGCCTCAGCGCCGGCGGCCGGCGTTTGCGGAGCCTCGGGCTCTTCTTCCTTGACCGGCTGCTTCTTGGCCTCTTCGGCCTCGCGCCTGGCTTTTTCCTCGGCCTCGCGCTTGGCGGCCTCCTCGGCCACGCGGCGCTCTTCCGCTTCGCGCTTGCGGCGTTCGGCCTCTTCGGCCTCGCGCTGCTGCGCCATCACCAGGGCACGGCGGCGGGCATCCATCTCGCCCTGGGAAAGGTCATGCAGCACATTGCCGCGCTGGCGATTCTGGCCGCCATTGCCGCGATCGGGCTGCTGGCCGCCGCGCTGGCGGTTCTGGCCGCCCGGACGCGAAGGCTGGCCCTTCGGCTGGCGCTGCTGGCGGCTGGCGTCATCGGCGCGGCGGGTCTGCCCTTCGGGCGCGCGCGGCTGCGCCGGCGTAGCACTGCGCTGGTTCGTCGTTGCTGCCGGTGTTGAGCTTGTCTCTTCGCTCGGCTTGTGCAGCCGGCGTTTGCGTGTTTCCACCACGACCGCCTTGCTGCGACCGCGCCCCATATCCTGGCGCACGGTGCCCTGGCTGACACCCGACGGCTTAAGCTTCAGTGTCTTCTTGCCTGCGTCGTTGGATGTCTTGTCGTCTTTACTGTCCGTCATTCGGTTCCCGTTCCTTGGCGCGGGAACC